>DAIOWL010000478.1:3526-5755 GCA_036758545.1 Streptosporangiaceae bacterium
GCCTGGGCGGCGATGAAGATCGTGACCAGGGCCACCCGCAGCGACGGCGTGTAGACGTCGTAGCCGAACAGGCGCGCGTTGCCGCGGGCCACCGCGAACGCGTTCACCAGCGCCGGCAGGCACATCGCGATGAACGTCAGCACCGGCACGATCTTGCCCTTCACGCCCCGGCCGATGCCGAACGCGGAACGGAAACTGTGCCAGGTCAGCGCCTTGACGATCTGCACGCGACCCAGCCGCGGGCCGTCGTAGCCGCGATAGCCGAGATCGTGGATGACCCCGCCGGCCTGGTGTTGAGCCTGGACACTGGCATCAGGCATGCTGGAACTCCTCCCCGTCGCGGAACAGTTCCTCGACCTGGTGCCGCCGCTGCTCGAGCCGGCATAGCGGCAGGGCAAGGGCCGCCACGCAGTCGCGCACCACGTCGTAGGTGTCGTCCCCGCCGAGCGGCACCAGCAGCGTCCTGGCCTGAGAGGTGACGGACAGGCCGCGGGCGGCCAGCTCGGCTTGCAGCTGGACCATGCCCTCCTCCACCTCCACCGCGAGGACCTGACTCGCCTGGGTGAAGCTCGTGATCGAGTCGGCGCGCAGCAGCCGCCCGCCGTCGATCGCGACCAGGTGGTCGCAGATCCGCTCGATCTCGCCGAGCAGGTGCGAGGCGACGACGATGGAGATGCCGAACTCCGCCCCGATCCGGCCGATCAACTCGAGCATGGCGGTGCGGCCGGCCGGGTCGAGCCCGTTGGTCGGCTCGTCGAGCAGCATCAGCCTGGGCGCGCCCACCAGGGCCTGGGCCAGCTTCACCCGCTGCTTCATGCCGGTGGAATAGGTGCCGATGAGCCGGTACCGCTCCTCGTGCAGGCCGACGTGCCGCAGCGACTCGGCCGCGCGTTCCTTGGCCACCGTGGGCGGCAGGCCCGAGACGCGGCCCAGGTGGGTGACGAACTCGGTCGCGGTCACGTCGGGCGGGAGGCAGTCGTGCTCGGGCATGTAGCCGAGCAGGGCCCTGATCGCCTCGCCGCTGGTCTGGCAGTCGTGGCCGAACACTGTGGCCTGGCCCGTGGTCGGCGGGACGAGGCCAAGCAGGATCTTTATCAGCGTGGACTTTCCCGCGCCGTTCGCGCCGACCAGCCCGGTGACGCCCGGGGCGACCGAGACGGTCAGGCCGTCGAGCGCGGTCACCCGGCCCGGGTAGACCTTGGTCAGCGCGGTGGTCTCGATGACGGTGTCCGCCTCGATCGGGCCCGCCCCGGTCGAGGGAGCATCGGTGGATGGCATGTGTGTTACCGTGCCAGCAAGGGACCGGCCGTGGCATCGGCCGCGAGGGTGAAGTTGGCGTCGGCCGGGCGTCGGCCGGGCGGCCAGCGGCGGCGCACCTCGCTCACCGCGCGGCCTACGCCTGCAGGATGACGCCGTGGCGGGCGATGCCGGTTACGGTAGTTTCGTGCGGACCAATGCAGAGGTTCCGGCCGCCGGCCAGCGGCCGCCGCTGACCAAGCGGCTCAAGCCCCGGCACTGGGCGGCGCTGGACTACGTGGCCGGCGGGGTGTTCGGCCTGATCCTGTTCACGACCATCAGGCCCGGCCTCGTCCAGGCCATCGAGAGCCCCTACGGGTGGGTGCCCTACCGCCCGCTGGCGCTGACCTGGCCGCTGGCCCTGTTCCTCGTCCTGATCGCGGTGGTGGCGGTCGGAATGCGACGCCGGCGGCCGGCCTTCATGCTCGGCGTGCTGCTGGCCGGCTCGGTCGTCGTCACCGCGCTGGCCGGCCCTGAGGTCAGCACGCTGACCTACTTCCTGCCGGTGGCCTACGTGCTCTACCTGGTCGCGGCGACCTACGAGCACCGGCGGGCCGCGGCGCGCGTGCTCATCGCCGTGTTCGGCACCCTGCTGGCCGACGCGGTGCTGCTCCACCTGACCGGCGCCATCGCCCCGAGCGGCGCGCTGGTCTCGGCCGCGCTATGCGTGGCCGTCGCCTGGTTCACCGGCTACATCGTGCGCCAGCGGCGTCGGTACGCGCTCCGGCTGCAGGACGAGGCGGCCAGCAAGGCGGTCGCCGAGGAGCGCCTGCGCATCGCCAGGGAACTGCACGACGTGGTGGCCCACAGCATGAGCGTCATCGCCGTCCAGGCGGGTTACGGCCAGTACGTCATCGACACCCAGCCCGCCGACGCGCGCGACGCCCTCGGCGCGATCCAGGCCACCAGCCGGGAGGCGCTGGACGAGATGCG
>DAIOWL010000479.1:0-5750 GCA_036758545.1 Streptosporangiaceae bacterium
TGCCGTGCGTGCAGACCAGGTACAACGGGTCATCCCACACGACCCCGAACGACGGGGTGATCCCGGCCGCCAGCTCCTTCAGGTCTCGTTCGGTCAGTTCCGGGGCTGACGCGGACACCTGCGCATACCGCAACCACGGCGCGTCGCCCGCCGTCCAGCCGAGGAAGACCGCGCGCTCGTCACCCGCCTGGCGGCGGCCCGGCCGGCGGATCAAGTGCACCCGCACGCCGAACTCCTCCGCCGACCGCACCAGCGCCGCCAGCGGTGCGGGCTGCGCGGCGTCGGCCGCCTCGTGCCGCCAGGGGCCCGGGTGCTCGGTGTGAGATGTTCCAGGCGTACGCTCCGGCCAGCCCGAACGCCACCAGGTCCCCGACCCGCAGAGCCCGCAGCCGGCCGAGCCGGACCCGCCGGGCCAGCACGTCCTTGGGCGTGCACAGCTGGCCGGCGATCGTCACGGCCTCATCGCGAACGCCGGGCCGCGGCCACGGCAGCCCCCACTCGTCCACCGCGATGATCGTGGGCTCGCCCGCGGTACCGGCCCGGGCCGGGTCGTACCGCCCAGGGTGTACCATCGGTCGCGTGTCACGGTGGTATCCGCGCTTTATCCTGGCTCCGGGCGGAGCCGGGCGCTAACGCGCGCACTGATCACCGCCTGGAGCCAGCAAGGCGACAGACAGCCCTGAGTCACGAGGGGTGTGCTGGCTCCCGGGTCCGGGCAGCCGCCCGCCCGGGAGGAGACCCGCCCGATGACCCGCACCAGCGACACCCGGATCACCGGCTACGACCCGCTGCTTTCCCCGTCGGCCCTGCTCGACCAGCTGCCGCTGGGTGACGAGGCCGCGGCGATCGTCGAGCAGAGCCGCGCCGGGGTCCGCGCCGTACTCGACGGCTCGGACGACCGCCTGCTGGTCATCGCCGGGCCCTGCTCGGTGCACGACCCGGCGGCCGCGCTCGACTACGCCGGGCAGCTCATCGGTGCCCGCGAGCTCCACCGGGCCGACCTGCTGATCGTGATGCGGGTGTACTTCGAGAAGCCGCGCACGGTGACCGGCTGGAAGGGCCTGATCAACGACCCGGGCATGGACGGCGGCCACGATGTGCACCGCGGCCTGCACAGCGCCCGCCGGCTGCTGCGCGACATCGTCGCCACCGGCCTGCCGGTCGGCTGCGAATGGCTCGACCCGATCACGCCGCAGTACATCGCCGACACGGTGACCTGGGGCGCGATCGGCGCGCGGACCACCGAGAGCCAGGTCCACCGCCAGCTCGCCTCCGGCCTGTCCATGCCGGTCGGGTTCAAGAACGGCACCGACGGCGACGTCCAGGTGGCGGTGGACGCGTGCCGGGCCTCGGCCGCCGGGCACACGTTCTTCGGCGTCACCCCTAACGGCGTCGGCGCGGTGGTGACCACGGCGGGCAACGCGGATACGCACGTGATCCTGCGCGGCGGCCGCTCCGGGCCGAACTACGGGGCCAGCCACACCGCCAAGGCCCTGGACCTGATCGCCGCGGCCGGGCTGCCGCGCCGCCTCATGGTCGACGCCAGCCACGGCAACAGCGGCAAGGACCACCGCCGCCAGCCGGTGGTCGCCGCCGCCATCGCCGAACAGGTGGCGGCCGGGGAGCGCGGCCTGACCGGGGTGATGCTGGAGAGCTTCCTGGTCGAGGGCAACCAGGAACCGGGCCCGCCGGCGACGCTCACCTACGGGCAGAGCGTCACCGACGCGTGCATGGACTTCGGCGCTACCGCCGCCGTGCTGGCCGAGCTGGCCGGCGCGGTCAGGACCCGGCGGCGGGCAGCCGGCTGAGGGCCTCGTCGATGCGCTCCTGGGGGAGCTCGAAGTCCTCCATCTCGCCCGACAGGTAGCGCTCGTAGGCGGCCATGTCGAAGTGCCCGTGGCCGCACAGCGCGGTCAGGATCACCTTCGGCTCGCCGGATTCGGTGCAGCGCTTGGCCTCCTCGATCACGGAGGCGAGCGCGTGCGTCGGTTCCGGGGCCGGGATGATGCCCTCGGCCCGGGCGAAGGTGATCGCGGCCGCGAAGCACTCCCGCTGCTGCCTGGACTCCGCCTCGAACAGGCCGAGCTCGTACATGTGCGACAGCAGCGGGGACATGCCGTGGTAGCGCAGGCCGCCGGCGTGCACCGGGTCCGGGATGAAGTCGTGCCCGAGGGTGTGCATCTTCAGCAGCGGGGTGAACCCGGCCGTGTCGCCGAAGTCGTAGGCGTACCGGCCGCGGGTGAACGACGGGCAGGCGGCCGGCTCGACCGCGCGGATGACCGGGTTGATCCGCCCGGCCAGCTTCTCCCGCAGGAACGGGAAGAACAGGCCGGCGAAGTTGGAGCCACCACCGGTGCAGCCGACGATCAGGTCGGGCGCCGACTCCCCGGCCGCGGCAAACTGCTTGAGCGCCTCCTCGCCGATCACCGTCTGGTGCATCAGCACGTGGTTGAGCACGCTGCCCAGCGCGTACCTGGTGTCGGCGCTGCCGCCGGCCGCCTCGACCGCCTCGCTGATCGCGATGCCCAGGCTGCCCGTCGAGTCGGGGTGGGCGGCGAGTATTTCCGCGCCCGCCTTGGTGGCACGGGACGGGCTGGCGTGCACGGTGGCGCCCCAGGTCTCCATCATCGTGCGCCGGTACGGCTTCTGGTCGTAGGAGGCGCGGACCATCCAGACCTCGCAGTCGATGCCGTACTGCGCGCAGGCGAAGGACAGCGCGCTGCCCCACTGCCCGGCCCCGGTCTCGGTGGTTAGCCGTTTGGTGCCCTCGGCCGCGTTGTAGTACGCCTGCGGGACGGCGGTGTTCGGCTTGTGCGACCCGGCCGGCGACACGCCCTCGTACTTGTAGTAGATCCGCGCCGGGGTGTTCAGCGCCTTCTCCAGCCGGTGCGCCCGGTACAGCGGGGTGGGCCGCCACAGCCGGTAGACGTCGCGCACCTCGTCCGGGATGGCGATGTAGGGGTCGGTGGCCACTTCCTGGCGGATCAGCTCCATCGGGAACAGCGGCGCCAGGTCCTCGGGCCCGACCGGCTGGCCCGTGCCCGGGTGCAGCGGCGGGGGCGGCGGCGCGGGCAGGTCCGGGATCATGTTGTACCACTGGCGCGGGATCTCGGACTCATCCAGTGTGATCTTGGTGCGCTCGGTCACGACGGCCTCCGATCTCCGGTCAGATATCTTTTCCGAACCTTACGCTGCCCGTCCAGCACGGGGGGCCGAGCCCCCCGCGTGTCAGCCCACGAGGGTCTTGACCGCGGCGGTCAGCTGGGCCATCGCCTTCTTCGCGTCGGCGAAGAACATGCTGGTCTTGGGGTCGAAGTACAGCTCGTTCTCCATGCCCGCGTAGCCGGTCCCCATCGAGCGCTTGACCACGATGATCGCCTTGGCCTGGTCCACGTCCAGGATCGGCATGCCGGAGATGTCGTTGCCCGGGCGCCGGGCGGCCGGGTTGGTCACGTCGTTGGCCCCGATGACCAGGGCGACGTCGGCCCTGGCGAACTCCGGGTTGATCTCGTCCATCTCCTTGAGCTGCGGATACGGCACGTTGGCCTCGGCCAGCAGCACGTTCATGTGACCCGGCATCCGGCCGGCGACCGGGTGGATGGCGTAGCTGACCTCGATGCCGCGCTCCTCCAGCATCGCGGCCAGCTCGGCCACGCCGTGCTGGGCCTGCGCCGCGGCCAGGCCGTAGCCCGGCACGATGATCACCTTGGACGCGTAGGCGAGCTGGATGGCCGCGTCGTCGGCCGCGATGGGGCGGACCTGGGCGTCCGCGGCCGCCTCGACCGCGACCGCGCTGTCCCCGGTGCCGAACCCGCCCAGGATGATGTTGGCCAGCGACCGGTTCATCGCGTCCGCCATGAGCTTGGTCAGGATGCTTCCGGACGCGCCCACCAGCGCGCCCGCCACGATCAGCGCCCAGTTCTGGATGACGAACCCGGCCATCGCCACCGCGGTGCCGGTGAACGCGTTCAGCAGCGAGATGACCACCGGCATGTCCGCGCCGCCGATCGGCAGCACCATCATCACGCCGAACGCTAGCGAGGCCAGCACCACGATGAGCAGCGCGGGCAGGCTGGGCGTGCTGAACATGTACGCGGCCGTGCCGATGGCGACGACCGCCAGGCCCAGGTTGACCAGGCGGGCGCCCTTGAAGATGATCGGCTGGCCCGGGATCACTCCCTGCAGCTTGCCGGCCGCGATGATCGACCCGGAGAACGTCACCGAGCCGATGAGCACGTCGAGCACGGTGAACACCGAGGTGGTACCGAGCACGCCGGTGACGCGAGACTCGGCCTCGTAGTAGCCGTAGACCGCCACCAGCGCCGCGGCGCCGCCGCCGACCGCGTTGAACGCGGACACCAGCTGCGGCATCGCCGTCATCTGCACCGTACGGGCCGCCCACAGGCCGACCGCGGAGCCCAGCAGCGACCCGACGATTATCACGACCCAGCCGGTCGCGGTGACCGTGCCCGAGTGGATCAGCAGGATGAGCGTGGCGACGACCGCGATCACCATGCCGGCCTGCGCCACCTGGTTGCCGCGGCGCGCGGTGGCCGGGCTGTTCATCAGGTGCAGGCCCATCACGAACATGGCCGCCACCAGCACGTAGACGAGCTGGATGTAGCCGTTGAACCCGCTCATGACTCGGTCCTGCTCATCTTGTTCACCAGGCCCTTGAGCCCCTTGTGCCCGTTCGCCGCGGCCAGCTCCGGCTGCCCTTCTAGCTGCCCCGGCGCCGGGGGCGACTTCCGGCGGAACATCTTCAGCATCCGCCCGGTCACCACGTACCCGCCGACCACGTTCGCGCCGGCGAAGACCGAGGCGATGAACGCGATGACGTACCCGACCGCGTTGTGCGCCGTCACCCCGATCAGCACGGCGCCGACCAGCACGATGCCGTGAATGGCGTTGGTCGCCGACATCAGCGGCGTGTGCAGCGTGGCCGGGACCTTGCCGATGACCTCGATGCCGACGAGCAGCGCGAGGATGAAGATGGTCAGGTCAGTCAGCAGTGCCGTCGACACCGGCGTCTCCCTCGACTCGTTGCAGCAGGCCGGCCACGCCCTGGTGGACGACCCGGCCGTCGTGCGCGATCACCACGCCCGCCTGGATCTGGTCGCTGGTGTCGATGGCCAGCGCACCGTCCCTGGTCAGGTGCAGCAGCAACGCGGAGATGTTCCGCGAGTAGGCGTTCGAGGCCGCGGTCGGCACGGTGGCGGCCAGGTTCTCCGCACCCACGATCGTGACCCCGTTCCCGGTGACCGATGTCTCACCGGGAACCGAGCCGGTCACGTTGCCGCCGAACGGGCTGGCGGCCATGTCCACGATGACCGACCCGGGCGCCATGGCCTTGACCGCGTCCTCGGTCACCAGCAGCGGCGGCTTGCGCCCGGGCACCTGCGCGGTCGTGATCACCACGTCCTGCCGGGCGATGTGGCCGGTCAGCTCCTCCTGCTGGGCCTGGCGCTCGTCGGCGGTCAGCTCGCGGGCGTAGCCGCCCTCGCCGGCCGCGGAGCCGACCGAGGTGAGCTCGATGAAGGTGGCCCCGAGCGACGTCACCTCGTCCTTCGAGCTGGGCCTGACGTCGTAGCCGCTGACGACCGCGCCGAGCCGGCGGGCGGTGCCGATCGCCTGCAGGCCGGCCACGCCGGTGCCGAGCACCAGCACCTTGGCCGGCCGGGCCGTTCCGGCCGCAGTGATCAGCAGCGGGAAGAACCGGCCGAACTCCCCGGCCGCGACCAGCACGGCCT
>DAIOWL010000480.1:0-5747 GCA_036758545.1 Streptosporangiaceae bacterium
CAGGCCGATGAGGGCGTTGATGTCCTTGGCTTCCCAGGCCTGCTTGAAGTCCCTGACGATGCGGGCCTGGCGGGCCGTGGGGGTCACGGGCGCCTGCGCGGCGCGGATGCGGCGGCGAGCCGACGTGGCGAGCTGACGGCAGGCCGCCGGGCTCCGGCCGACAATCTGGGCCACGTCGGTGAAGGGGTAGGCGAAGACGTCGTGCAAGATGAACGTGACGCGCTGGGCCGGGGTCATTGACTCGAGCACGACCAGGAAGGCCATGCTGACCGACTCATCCAGGGTGACCCGGTCGGCCGGGTCGGCCGCGGCGCCTGGCTGCCCGCTGAGCTGCTCGGTCCGTTCGGGCAGCGGCTCGGGGATCCATTCACCTACGTAGGTCTCGCGCCGGGCCCGGGCCGAACCGAGCAGGTTGAGGCAGATGCGGCTGGCGACCGTGGTCAGCCAGGCGCCGGGGGTTTCGATGGCGTCCTGCTGCTGCCGGGACAGGGCGTACCAGCGGGCGTAGGTCTCCTGGACGGCATCTTCGGCCTCGGCCAGCGAGCCCAGCAGCCGGTAGGCGAGGTTGACCAGCTGACGCCGCTCGCTCATGATCGCGCTCAGGCCCGGATCGAGCTGGCCATCTCCTGGCCCGGATCGGCTCGTCATGGTGCCGCCCTTTCCTGGTCGCGTCGGCCTTTACCAGTCCGACGAGACAGCGCACCGGACTGTGAGGCCGGCCGTCGCATCACAATCGGGCGGGTCATGTCGTCGTGCTGCCTGAGGAGAACACCATCCAGGAGGCACCATGACTACCTCGATTCCGGCCACGCTGTTCACCGACCCAGCGCCCGCGCAGCACCTCGAGCGGGCGGCCGCCGCGCTGACAGCACACGGTTTCACCGTCGAAATCCTCGATGACGTCGCCGCCGCGCGCACCCGCGTCAAGGATCTGATACCCGAGGGCGCCAGCGTGTTCACCGGGGCCAGCGAAACCCTCCGCTTGTCGGGCATCGAGAAGGACATCAACACCAGCGGCCGGTACGAGGCCGTCAGGCCACGCGTCCTGGCCATGGACCGCGTCACCGGCGCCGACGACATCCGGCGGCTGATCGCCAGCCCCGACGTCAGCGTGGGCAGCGTCGCCGCGCTCACCGAAACCGGCTCCCTCGTGATCGCCTCGGCCAGCGGAAGCCAGCTATCCGGCTACGCCGGCGGCGCCGCCCGCGCGATCTGGATCGTCGGGGCGCAGAAAGTGGTGCCTGACCTGAACACCGCGCTGCGCCGGGTCGAAGAGCACTGCCTCCCGCTGGAAAGCGCGCGCGCCCAGGTGGCCTACGGGCAGCCCAGCGCCGTCAACCGCCTGCTCATCCTCAACGCGGAGCCCCACCCCGGGCGGGGCACGGTCCTGCTGCTCCGCGAAGCCATCGGATTCTGAACTCGCTCGCTGGCGCCCTCGTCTAGCTGGTGATCAGTTCGGCTAGTGCGGGATCGCGGCGCAGCTTCTCCAGGCAGCGGCGGCGGCTGGGCCCGATGCTCCCGACCGGTATGCCAAGCCTGACGCTAATTTCAGCGTAGGGCACCGGAGGGTCGGCAATGAGCAAGGTAAGCAGTTGCTGCGAGAACGGGGGAAGGCGGCAGAACGCCTCGCGCAGCGCTTCACTGCGCTCCGCCAGGAGCAGGTCGTGCTCGGCGGGCACAGCCGAGTCGGTCAGTGCGTCTTCTGGCACCTTCCCGCTGGCCGGCACCTTGCAGGTGGCGCGCAGGGCTCTGAAGCATTCCCGCCGGGTGATGGTGACGAGCCAGCCAGGCAGTGCGGCCGGATCACGGACCGAGTCCAGGTGGTTCACGAATATCATCCAGACGTTCTGGCCTACATCCTCGGCATCCGTATGGTCCAGGTGGTATTTGCGGCAGATTGACCAGATGAGCGGGGCGAATCGTTCCACGAGCGCGTCCCAGGCCCGGGCATCGCCTCCTTTTGCGAATGCCACTAGGTCAGCCGTAGACGAGTCATTCCACACGATAGTGGCGTCCTCTCGGGTAGCTGATAGGAAGCGGCGTTATGCTCTAAAAGGCCGGGCTGCATATTTCGCGTGCAGCGAGTGTGCGGGTATTTAGAGACTCTAGGTTTCGGTATCATTCCGGGGTCCGGCGAGATGACAGCAGCGGTAATCTGTGTCTTCTCGGCCTGATGTTGACCAACAGTACGTCTGGTTCCCCGGGCGGGTCTGTTCGGCAGATGACGCTGTCAGCGTCGGGGTACCAACACCGAAGCGCAACTGAGTCACCGGCTACATCACATTCAACGTGCGTAACTTCATCAGCCGGGCCGCGGCTCCGGAATCGCTGGCGAGGCGCTGTCCCCCATGGCTAGGCACTCCCCCCGCTTGCTAGACGCTGCAGGCCGCTGCGGTTTACCACGGTTATCTGGCTGCGGTTTACCGCTACTATCCCGCTGGCAACGAGCCGCCGCAGAACCTGGTTTGCCGTGGGGCGAGTAGTCCCGGCAATGCTGGCAAGCGTTTCCTGGGTCACCGGGATCGTAATGCGCTGATCGTCTCCCGCGTACAGTTCACACAGATACAGGAGCCTGCCCATCACGCGTCTTTCGGCGGGTACGTACAGTGCCTCGAGCCAATTGTTATTGACCTTCTCGAGCCGGGCGGAAAGGAGTTCTACGAGGAACCGGTCTATGCCGGGATACGACGTCCGGAGACGCTCGAACTCAGGCCGGCCAAGAGCCAGCGTCTCTGATGTTTCCAGCGCGACTACCGTGGCTCCGCGACGATGAGCGTCGCTGACCAGGGCAAACTCGCCGAATGTGTCACCAGGCCCGAAAATCGCGACAGTGACGAACTCGCCGCCGCGCAGCGTTACGCGCGCGCTGACGTGACCCGCCGCCATCAGGTGGAGAGTGTCTGCCGGGTCACCTTGATGAAAGATCACCTCATCGCGCCGGTAGACGTGGCGCCGCAGCCTCGCGACCAGCTTGAGTCGCTCGTCCTGCGGCAGCGACGCCAGAACCGGCCAGTCCATGACATCACTATGCCCAGCCGGCCTGCCGGTGACCACTGCCGATCGCCACTGCTCCATCGTCATCAGGCCACTGACGCCTGCGATATCTCATCGCCCGCGCCGGCCGAGTGATCGTGATCGGGCAGCAGGGCGAATCCCCGCCCCAGCGGGATGATGCCCGGCAGTTCGAAGGCAACTTGCCTGCTGATGACCTTGGTGTCCTGGACGGCCAGGGTGGCCGTGACGTTGCAGCGACCGGAGTGGATGGCGACGAGCCGGCCTCCCCTGATCCCTGCGACCAGGGCACTGATGGTGAACACCACGGACAGGCCGAGCTCGACGGTGGCCGTCTGGCGATTGTCCACCAGGAGATTGACCGCGGGGCGCTGGGTCGCGGTGATCTGGTGCGTGGCCAGGTCGACGAGTTCGATGCTGCCCGGAGCGGCCACGGTACGCCTGGCGGCGGCGATGACCTCACGGTGTTTCTGCCACCCCGAGACCAGGAAACCGATCGGGTCGGCATTCAGCAGGCCCTTGGCCGCACCGGTGGTCTCGCGGACGGCGGCCGTGCGGAGCGCGGCCGGAATGTTCGCCAGGGCGCGGTTCAGATCCTCGCTGGCGCCGGGCGGCAGCAGATCAGGTACTACGGCAACGGAGCCGTCCTCGCCCGGAGGGAACAGAAGATCCAGGATGGTCTGCGGGGCGTCCGCCTGAAGTGGCGTCATGACTTGCCCTCCTTGATTCTTGTAATGCTGGCTCCGGGGCTGGATTCGATCCGCACGGTGTGCGTCACTCCCGCTCCGGTGTTCTGGACGCTGACCAGGGTGGGCGGACCAGGAACCGGATCAGCGCGAACAGTTGGCTGAGGCTCCGGCGGACGGTGTGAGCGCCGCACTCGCCGCACGAGCGAGGTTGCGCCCGCGGCCGCGAACACCACGGCGCCGAGCAAGATGGTCAGAGCGCCAGGGAATCCCGACGTCGGCGAGGCCACGTCGAATGACTGCGCTATATCGCGGGCGGCCGCATAGTGGTCGCTGCCGCCCTGGCTGGCGGTGACGGTGCAGGTACCGCCCGCGATGGGGGTGAGCGTGGGGCCCGAGACCGTGCAGATCCGCGGCGTATCCGAACGGAACGCCACCAGCAGCCCGGACGTCGCCGACGCGGAAAGGGTGGCCGCCTCGCCGACCTTTGCCTGCGGCGGGGGCGGGAAGGTGATCGTCTGCGCCTGGTGCCCCGCGTTGACCTGGAACGACTCGGTCATGTCTGCGGCGGCCAGGTAGCGGTCGTCGCCGGCCTGGGAGCCGGTGACGGTGCAGGTGCCAGCCGTCGTGGTAGTGACGGTGGCACCGGAGACCGAGCACACCGCCGGAGTGTCCGATCGGACCGACACCGCGAGCCCCGAGGTGGCCGACGCGGATAGGGTGACCACCTGACCGACGGCCGCGGCGTGCAGCTGCCCGAAGAAGATCGTTTGCGAGGTTTTGCCGCGGCCGTTATGGCCGACGGCCTGGCCGACGTGGACCGTGAAGGATCGCTGCACGTCGCGGGCTGCCGCGAAGCGGTCGTCGCCGGTCTGGGAGGCGGTGACGGCGCAGGTACCAGCCGCGATCGCGGTGGCAGTGGCGCCAGAGACGGTGCACACCGAGGGCGTGTCCGAGCGGAACGACACCGCGAGCCCCGAGGTGGCCGCAGCGGCCAGGGTGCCTGACTGGCCGACGACCGCGGCGCGCGGCTGCGCGAAGGCGATCGCTTGCGGGGTCTTCCCGACAATGACGACCTTGCCACGATGGACCGGGAAGGACCGGAATATGACCTGGGCCGGCGCGTAGTCGTCGTTACCTGGCTGGGAGGCGGTGATGGTGCAGGTGCCGACCGTGGCCGGGGTGACGGTGACGCCGGAAACCGTGCACACCGCCGGAGTGTCCGCTTGGTAGGACACGTCCAGTCCGGAGCTGGCCGACGCGGACAGCGCGACAGGCTGGCCGAGGGTCATGCCGTCCGGCGGTATGAAGGTGATGGTCTGGGCGGCCCGCTCGATCCGGAAGGAGCGCACCGCGTCACGCGCGGGCACGTAGCGGTCGTCGCCGCCCTGGCTGGCGGTGATGGCGCAGGCCCCGGCCGCTCTGGTGGTGACGGTGCGACCCGAGACCGTACACACGCCGGGCGTGCTCGTGCGGTAGCTCACCGGCAGCCCCGAGGATGCGGTGGCGATCAGCGTGACCGGCCGGCCGAACGCGACGTCCTGCGGCGGTGGGAAGTCGATCGTCTGGGGCATCCGGGCGACCTGGAACGACTTCCGCACCGACCCGGCCGCTGCGTAGCGGTCGTCGCCGGCCTGGCTCGCGACGACCGCGCAGGCCCCGGCCCTGATGGTGGTAGCGGTGCGGTCGGAGACCGTGCACACGCCCGGGGTAGCCGAGGCGAACGACACCGCCAGGTTCGATGTCGCCGACGCGGACAAGGTAATCCGCTGGCCGGCTTCGGCGCCGTCGGGGGGCGTGAAGCTGATCGTCTGCGGGATCTTCCCGACCGGGACGGACCCGGTGATGGAGTCGGCCGGCGCGTACCTGGCGTCGCCGGGCTGGGATGCGGTGATAGCGCAGGTGCCAGCCTTGGCGAGGGTGAGCTTGGAGCCTGAGACGGTGCATACGTCGGTGCTGCCGGAGGCGTAAATCACCGGCAGCCCTGAGGATGCCGTAGCGGTCAGGATGACCGGCCGACCCACCGTGGCACTCCCCGGCGGTGAGAAG
>DAIOWL010000481.1:0-5747 GCA_036758545.1 Streptosporangiaceae bacterium
CGGCCTGTTCCGAGCATCAGGAGATGATCATGTCCGCACATCGCCCCCTCCGGGGACCTCATCCGCGCACCGCAGCCCGGCAGGCCGCCGCGCACCTGCGCCGGGCCGCCGCGGCCCTGGCCGCCCTGACCTGCGCCCTGCTGGCCTCGGCGGCCATCGTGCCGGCCGCCTCCGCTAGCATCCCCATCCCGCCTGGCGGCCCTGACGTTCCGCCGGCCACCGTCCCCGTGTTCGCCGGCGGCATGGCCGGCTGGCAGATCACCTTGATCGCGGTCGGCGCCGCCCTGGTCGCGGCCACCGCGGCCGTGGTCTTGGACCGGGCGCTGGCCACCCGGCGGTCCGCCTCCCCCACCATCACGTGACGCGTTCCTCCCGGGCCCGTGAAGGACGCCAGCCGCGCCCTGGATCATAGCCAGGGTCCAGGGGCGGTCCTGGCCGGACAGCCACGGCGAGCGTCTCTGGTCTGCCGTCCCGGCGCCAGGCCTCGACAGCGGGCCCAAGGCGGCCGCAACCGCATCATCGTTACCGGCCGGCTGCCTGACGACGGGCCCCGGGCCCTGACCCGCCGGACAAGCCCCCGGTAACCCAGGCCAGCGCGGCCACCTGGGCACCGCCCGGCGCGGGCTGGCGGTCCCAGCCGCCAGCGGCCCGGACATGACCGCCAGTTGCAAGCCAGACCACCCGTGCTCTGGTACGCGGCCCGCACATCCGGTCCTGCCGGCAAATGCAGGACATCCAGAAGATGGTGTCGCACCTCGCGCCCAGGCAGGAACGGCGAACCTCCGATCCGACAATGCTGCCCGCGCCGCAGCAGTCAGCTCAGCCCGCAGCCCGCAGCCCGCGAAGCAAAAGCCACGCGTGACCGAAAGATGGTGCGGCGCGCAGAACACCGGGATGTCTGCGTCAGCACGAACGGAAACCGAGTCGGCAGCCTGGGCGGCTAACGTGCGCGGGGAAGCAAGAGATTTTCGAACCTTTGCTAGCGGTTCCGCAAACCAGGACGATCCGACCATCATTGACGAGCTTGCATAATTATGCATGATCCTCCCGAAGCGGAGAACGCTCGCTCATGCCGGGGACAGCGCGTTACGTGGAGTTATCCACTGAGCGGGAGTGTCTGGTGATCGCTGGAGTCAGAGGTCTGGCGCAATGCGGGGAGGGCACGCCGGTCGGCGGGCTGGTGGCGACACTGGGTATCCGGGGCCGGCGCATCGTCACCGGCGGCGATGGCGCGCATGTCGTGGCGGACGGACGCTGAGGCGCGGCAGCGCACGGCGGCCGCCGGGGCCTGGCTGGCCCGCGCCCCGTTCACCGGCGGTGACGGTGACTATGGACTTGACCTGTCCTGAAGTGCGGGTGTCGCACGGCTGCCATAGGGGCATCCGGACGAGCCCGGGGATGCCGTGTGCTTGCGGCCCGGGCTCGCCTGCGGTCAGCTGCGATTGGGCCTCGGGGACCAGTTAACCGCCCCGGGTGCTCACATGGTGTACCGGAGATTGCGGGCGGCGCGGCTGCCGAGGTCGGCGTTGCCGGTCCAGCGGACCAGGCCCGCGTCGATCTGGGCTTGCGGGTCGATGCGGCCGCAGGCCAGCTGGACGAACGTGACCGAATCGGTGCTGAGTTCCACGTCGGGGCGGTCGATATGACCGACCACCTTGGCCCGGCCGTCTACCGTGACGTACAGGTCGCGTCGCAGCGGGCCGGTGAGGCGGAACACGATGCTGCTGCCGTCGGGCAGGCCGGCCTTCTTGCCGACGATGTAGCCGAGCGAGCGCTCCACCTCGGCGAGCGCCATCTCGGCGCGAGCGTCACCGTCGTCGGTCGGCAGGCCGAGCGGCGTGGTGATGTCGCGTTCGTGCACCCAGAAGTCGAAGACGCGGATGGCCATGAACGCGCCGTAGCTGGCGGGTCCGACCGGTGTCCAGGATGGCCGGGCCAGGTCATCCTCGCTGAGTGCGGCCAGGTCCGCGCGGCGCTGGGCGAACGTCTGGGCGACCCGCGCCGCGAAGGCGGCGTCGTCAAGGCCTGCCGTCTGCTGCGCGAAAGCCGTCACCCGGTCAACGGGCGGCAGCTCGCCGGCGCTGCCCGGCAGCCAGCCGGCCAGCATCTGCTCGACGCCGGCCAGGTGGCCGACCACCGCGCGCACCGTCCAGTCCGGGCACAGCGACTGCGCCCGCCACTGCGCGGGAGACATTACGGCACACAGGTTCTCGATCGCCGTATAGGACTGGACCAGGGCGCTGCGGATACCACCCAGGCCGGTCACGGGGTCTCCTTCTGGATGGTCACCCAGTCCCTGGCCTCCAGGTAGGGCTGGAAGGTGGTGGCGATGGCCGCCAAGTCGGCCGGGCGCTTGGGCCGCTGCACCTCATACAGGTTCGGGAAGTCCAGCCACCCGGTCAGCAGCTGCCACAGCCGGATAGCCGCCTCGCCCGACGGCGGCTGGATCAGCACCGGCCCGAACAGGGCCTGGCGGCCGCCGAACACCAGAGTCGGCACGCCCCAGCCGCCCAGCCCGGTGACCCGGTCGTGGTCGGCGCGTACCTCCTCGTGCGTGCCCGGGTCGGCGAGGGCCTGGCCCACCAGGGCCGGGTCGAGCCCGAGCTGGCCGATGAGGGCCTCGGCTACCTCCCGCCGGTGCGGCTTGTTTCCCTCTACGTGCAGCGCCGTGCCGGCGGTCAGGTACCAGCGGTCCAGCAGCTCGGGGTCGATCCGGCGCAGCAGCGCACCGATCCGCATCATCGACCAGCCGTAGGACCACTCGCGCTGCCACGGGTGCTTCTTGCCCTCGGCCCGGTTGATCTCCTCCAGGCTGAAGAAACGCCAGCGGACCTCCACGCCCAGCCGGTCCCTGACATCACGCATCCACACCGATGCCTGATACGCCCACGGGCACATGATGTCGAAGTGGAAGTCGACGGAGGTAACAGGCTCACCCATGGCAGAAGACTACGATCAGCGATCTGCACCGCCAATGGACGCCGCCCGCCGACCATTACCAGACCATCCGTCGCGCGACGCCCGCCACAGCGACCAACGCGCGCTCATGCCGCCGACCGAGCGAGGTCGTCACCGCGGTAAACCACTGCAGGTGCGGCCGCGTGCGGCTATTCCAGATGGAGCACGAGCAGTCGCCGGGGCTGGAGCCGTTACACTGCCCGTGTGGTTGGTCATGAATGATCCGGGGCAGAACCCTGGGGCCTACCTGCACCTTCACTCCGTGCTCGCGCGGCGGATCAGAGGCGGCGAATACCCGGCGGGGGCCAGGCTGCCTACGGAAACAGAATTGGCGGACGAATTCAGCTGCGGGCCTGACGCTGCCGCGAGGGCGCTCCGGGCACTCCAACGCGACGGGCTGGCCAGGAGGGTTCTCAGAAAAGGGTACGTATCGTCCGGACCGGATGCTCATCAAGGCTAGCCACGATGTACGATTCCGCCTCCTCCGCCCGCACGCCACATCTGCCCGCAGCCGTTCGTATCTCCGGCCTGCCGCCCGTACACGCGGGTGGACCGGAATCATCAGTAGGACGCAGGTCTTCGCAGAAGTCCGCTCATGGCATAGCGCGCTTCTGGCGTTATGAACGGCGGGCGGCTGTGTCCCTCAGCGGCCAGCGCTGGCCAGCATCGAGCCCGGGCTACGGGAGCGCGGCGCGGGCGCTGGCAAGGTCATCGGTGGCAATCACGACCTTCACGCCCCCGAAGGTCGTGTAAGCAAGCTCGACGTTGACGTTGGCCTCAGCAAGCTGCCTGGTCAGCTCGCCGAGGGCGCCGGGCCTGTCCTCGATATTCACCACGAGCACTTCGCGCTGGTCGGCGATCCCCATCCCGGCGCGCTCGAGCGCCTCCCGGCACCGGGCAACAGCCTGGTCGTCAAGGAGCAGGTGAACGATGCCCCTGCCCTCGCCGGTGAACGCCGCAAGGCCGCGGATACTGACGCCGGCTTCGCCAGTGATCTCTCCCAGCCGGGCAAGCTCTCCCGGCCGGTGTTCGAGAATCACCGTCAGATCCGTGGGCATCGCACCTTTGATCTTGCCATGCGGCCGGCGCCGGGCATACTGATCGTCACCGAGACCGTCCGGCATGGCAGCTGACAATCTTGCCCCGCCGAGCCGATGGCCACCGGCAACCCTTCTGCCGGGGACAGGACACCCGGCACCGCCGATGAGCGGACCTAGGCGCGAGAGCCGCTAGCGAAGCGACTGGCGGCAGGCCGGAGCCTGAATCCCGGGCAGAGTCAGGAGGCGCGTGTGGACGGCCGGATTCACGCAGACGCGTACAGACTGGCCTGGTCTGATGAGTTCGATGGCGCACCGGGGACCCCGGCGGACAGGAAGACCTGGCGGGCCGAGACCGGCGGCTCGGGGTAGGGAAACCAGGAACTGCAGTATTACACCGATGAGCCGGGCAATGCGGCATTCCAGAAGTTCTGCTCGTAACCCGGCGGCAGCCAGAGGCTGATCCAGCGCCCGGTGGTATTCGCCCGGGTAACGAAGAAGGCATGCGGGGGCACCGGTGGGCACGATGGCCGGGACGGGGGTGAGCCGGCTGCGGGCGAGCTGGGTTAGCGGGCATAAGGCGGTTGGTCGGCGGGGGGCGTGAATTGGGGGTGCCAGGCGAGGAGGTCGCGGGCCTTCGCGGTGCTCCAGCGGCCGGCTAGCTCGTCGGCCGAGATGGTGAAGGCCTGCAGGCCGTCGCGGTAGCTGAGGGCCGCGGCGATGGCGGCGGCCACGTCGGTCGCAGCGGTGGCGCAGGCCGGGGCGCCGCCCGGACCCGCAGGACGAGCCGGCGGCGTGACCCTGCCCCAGGCGGGCCACAGGTGATCCGGGGTCGGCCAGGCCAGCCGGAGGATATTGACTGACAGGCCGAACTCGGCGACGGCGGCGCGGCACACCTCCTCCCCCAGGCGCTTGGTCAGCCCGTACACGTCGGTGGCATCGGGAACGGCGGACTCGTCGAGCTGCCGGGAGACGGGATCGGCGTAGACCGACAGGCTGCTCAGGTACACGGCGTGCGGCACGCCCGCACGATGAGCGGCCGACAGGGTCTGATGCACCGACGTGACGCTGGCGCCGAACGCCGCGGCGGCATCGTCGCCGGCCGCCATCGCGCCGTGGATCACGGCGCCCGCGCCCGCCAGCGCGGCCAGCACCGCCGTGCGGCTGGTCGCGTCGCCGGGCACATACCCGCCGTCTCCGGCCGGAGCCCGCAGGTCGAGCACCCGCACTGCGAACCGGTGGCGGAGCAGCGGCACCGCTAGCCTGCCCACGTACCCGGCCCCGCCCACGTACAGCACACGCATGATGGGCTCTCTACCCGCCGCGGGCCGGACCGTCACCGCGCTGGTGACCCGCAGAGCAGGTAAGAGCTGATACCGCAACAGGGTGCCGGCGGCGGCTGACAGCAGCCTCGCCGGAGGCTGGATCGAAGTTGCCACATGATCCATCCGCCGGCGAGGTCGTGATCAGCATGCGTCCGGTCAGCGTGTTCGCCGGCGGTTCAGGCAGTGAGATCGAGCGGCTGCGAGCTGGCCTGCGGGGTCCGTGGCGCCAGGCGGCGCGGGCGGTGATGGTGCTGCTGTCGCTGCACGAGCTGCCGGCCGCGCAGATCGCGGTGCTGCCGGAGTGCCATCCGGGCACGGTGCGCCGCTGGATCGGCCGGTTTAACAGCGAAGGGCTGGCCGGGCTGGCGGACCGGCCGCGGTGCGGGCGGCCAGCGCTGGGCGGGCGCCGGCTGGCCGGGCGGATCGC
>DAIOWL010000482.1:0-5740 GCA_036758545.1 Streptosporangiaceae bacterium
TCGAGGTGTGGGACTCGCCCAACTCGGCCGGCGTCATCATCGACGCGGTGCGCGCGGCGAAGATCGCCCTGGACCGGGGCATCGGCGGGCCGGTGACCTCGGCCAGCTCGTACTTCATGAAGTCGCCGCCGGAGCAGTACGGCGACGACGTCTGCCGGGACCTGGTCGAAAAGTTCATCCTCGGCGAAGTCGCCCGATAACGTCCGCTGGCCACGCCCCCTAAGCTGGAAGGCGTGGCCAACGGGTCCAAGTCAGCGGTCTGGGCCGACTTGCGCGGGGTGCTGGCCGGGCGCGACTTCCGTCGGTTGTTCGCGACCCGGCTAGTCTCGCAGGCCGGTGACGGCATCGTCACGGCCGGCGTCGGCACCTACGTGTTCTTCAACGCGACCACGTTCCCCAGCCCGGCGGCGGGGGCGGCGGCCTTCGCCGTCCTCTACCTGCCGTACTCGCTGATCGGGCCGTTCGCCGGGGTCCTCATCGACCGCTGGTCCCGGCGCCAGATCCTGGTCCGGTCGGCCCTGCTCCGGTCGGTCTTCGTGGCGCTGACCGCGGCGTTCATGGCGCTGGGCAACCGGGGGGCACTGCTGTACGTGGCGGTGCTCCTGGTCCTGGGCGTGAACCGGTTCTTCCTGTCCTCGCTCTCCGTCGCGCTGCCGCACGTGGTGCCCGAGGACAAGCTGGTGATGGCGAACTCGGTGTCGCCGACCATCGGCGGCATCTCGGCGACCATCGGCGGCATCGTTGCCCTGGGCCTCAACGTCGCCACCGGCAACACCGAGCGCGGCGCGGCGATCACCTTGCTGTTCGGCGGCGCCTGCTACGTGGCGGCAAGCCTGGTCGCGGCCACCATGGCCCGCGACCAGCTCGGCCCGGTCCGGCCGGACGGCCGAGAGGGGGCACCGCCGCCACGCAGGCCGCTGCTCGGCGAGCTCGCCTTGGTCGCGGCCGGGCTGGCCGACGGCGTCCGCTACGTCATCCGGCGGCGCGGTCCGGCGGCGGCGCTCGGTGCCACCGGTGGCTTCAGCCTGCTCTTCGGGCCGCTGTTCCTGATGTCGGTGCTGCTCTACCGCAACTACTTCTACCGGTCCAGCGTCAGCGTGGCCGAAGGCCACTTCGGGCTGCTGGTCATCCTGGCCGGGATCGGCTACGCCTGCGCTGCGCTGGTGACCCCGCCGGCCACCAGGCGGCTGTCCAAGCCCGCCTGGATCACGCTGCTGCTCGTAGCCAGCGCCGTGGTGACCCTCGTGCTCGGCGAGACCTTCCTCCAGGTCGCCTTCCTGGGCATCGGGTTCTGCCTCTACCTCACCCGGCAGGGCGTGGCGATCTGCGCGGTCACGATCTTGCAGGAAGAGGTGGACGACGCCTACCGGGGCCGGGTGTTCGCCTTCTACGACATGATGTTCAACGCCGCCTACGTGGCCGGGGCCGCGCTGAGCGTGGTCGTCATGCCGGAGGACGGCCACTCACCGCTCCTCGTCGCCCTGGTAGCGGCGGGCTTCGCCGCGGTCGCGGCCGCCTACTGGCTGGCCGCCGGCCGGCGTCAGTCCTCGTCCGGCGGCTCGGGGGCGGAGATCCCCTCCGCTGCGGCCCACTCGAGCAACAACTGAGTGACGCGCTCCCGGCCGAGCTCGCCCTGGTTGATCCGCAGCTCGAGCAGGTAGTTGTAGGCCCTCCCCACCACCGGGCCCTGGGGGACGCGGAGGATGCGCATGATGTCGTTGCCGTCGAGTTCGGGCCGCAGCCTGGCCAGTTCCTCCTGCTCGCTGAGCTCCGCGATGCGCTGTTCGAGGCCGTCGTAGGCGCGGGCCAGCCTGGCCGCCTTCGCCCGGTTCCTTGTGGTGGAGTCGGCCCTGGTCAGCACGTGCAGCCGGGTCAGCAGCGGCCCGGCGTCGCGCACGTAGCGCCGGACCGCGGAGTCGGTCCACTCGCCTTCCCCGTAGCCATGGAACCGCAGGTGCAGCTCGACCAGCTGGGACACATCCCTGATCACGTCGTTCGGGAAGCGCAGCGCGGTCAGCCTGCGCTCGGTCATCTTCGCGCCTTTCACCTCGTGCAGGTGGAAGGCGACCCGCCCGTCCGGCAGCAGGGCCCTGGTCTTCGGCTTGCCGATGTCGTGCAGCAGCGCGGCCAGCCGGACCGTGAGGTCACCGTCAAGCCCGTACCGCGGCTCCAGCTCGATCGCCTGGCGCAGCACGGTGAGGCTGTGCTGGTAGACGTCCTTGTGCCGGTGGTGCTCGTCGGCCTCCATCCGGAGCCTGGCTACCTCGGGCAGCACCTCGTCGGCCACCCCGGTCTGCACCAGGACGTCGATGCCGAGGGCCGGATCGGGGGTCAGCATCAGCTTGGTCAGCTCGCTGGTGATCCGTTCGGCGGACACGATCTCCAGGCGCTCGGCCTGGTCGGTCATTGCGGCGCGCACGTCGTCCGCGACGGTGAACCCCAGCTTGGCCGCGAACCTGGCCGCGCGCAGGATGCGCAGCGGGTCGTCGCCGAACGACCGCTCCGGCGGGCCCGGTGTCCGCAGCACCTTCTCCCCGAGGGCCTCAAAGCCGCCGAACGGGTCGGTGAAGTCGTACCCGGGCAGCCGGGCCGCCATCGCGTTGACGGTGAAATCGCGGCGCCCCAGGTCTTCCTCCAGCGAGGTGCCGTACCGCACGTCGGGCCTGCGCGAGGTCCGCTCGTACTGCTCGCTGCGGTAGGTGGTGATCTCGAAGACCGTGTTGCCCTTGCGCAGCCCGACGGTGCCGAACGCGATCCCGACCTCCCAGGTCCGGTCGGCCCAGCCGCTGGCGATCGCCAGCACCTGATCGGGGGTCGCGTTCGTGGTGAGATCGAGATCGCCCGGTTGCTGGCCGAGCAGGACATCCCGGACCGGACCGCCGACCAGCGCGAGTTCGTAGCCGTGGCGCACGAACAGGCGGCCGATCTCGGCCACTTCGGGCATCCGCTCGCGCAGTAGCGCGGCTATCGCTTTCCGCTGTTCGTTGCTCATGGGCACGGCCATTGAGAGTAGCGACCGCGGAGGTCCCGCGCGAACAGCCGGGTTCCTGGCCGGACGCGGACCTTTTTCCAGACACTAGCATTCCAGGTGTGCGCGGCTCTCTGACGGCGAACCTCGGGCGGTCCCTCCGTAAGACCGTCGTGTTCGCCGTTCCCGCGGCGATCCTGGCCGGAACCCTGGCGGGCGGGCTGGCGTCGGCCGACCCGGCGCAGGCCAGCCAGACCGAACAGGCCAGCGCGGGCCACCTGTCGGTGACCATCAACGCGATGAGCCCGTCGTACGCCAAGCCCGGCGCCACGGTCAGGTTGTCCGGCACCGTCACCAACGGCACCCGCCAGACCAAGGCCGGTCTTGACGTGCGGCTGTTCACCTCGGCGAGCCACTTCATCGCCCGGGACAGAATGGACGCCTACGTGTCCCGCGGCGTGGCCAGCGACCTGATCCCCGCCGGGAACCCGTTCTTCGTCTCCGACACTCTGGCGCCCGGGGCCACCTCCCACTGGACCGCGTCGTTCCAGGCCGGTACCCAGGGCATCACGAGCTTCGGCGTGTACGGGGTGACCGCCCAGCTCCAGGACCTCTCGGGCAACGTGATCTCCGCCGACCAGACGCTGCTCCCGTTCTGGCCCGGGTCCCGGGTGGCGGGCCTGGCCAGCCCGCTGAAGATCTCCTGGCTCTGGCCGCTCATCGGCCAGCCGCAGCAGAAGGTGTGCACCGCCACCCTGGCCACCAACGACCTGGCCGGAGACCTGGGCCCGGGCGGCCGCCTGTCCACCCTGCTCAGCGCCGGGGCGAGCCATCCCGGCGTCCAGCTGACCTGGTTCATCGATCCGGCGCTGCTCAGCGACGTGAGCACGATGACCGGCCGCTACCAGGTGGGTGGCCAGCCAACCTGCACCGGCGCCGCCCGCGAGCCGGCCAGCGCCGCCGCGGCGAAGTGGCTGGCCACGCTCAGGAAGGTCTCGCCGGACCAGTCGACCGTGCTCACCCCGTACGCCAACGTAGACATGGCAGCTCTGGTCCATCAGGGCCTGACCCGGGATCTCGCCACCGCGTACCGGACCGGCGAAGCCGTGGCGGGCAGCGTGCTGCCCGGGCCGTTCGAGCAGGGTGTCGCCTGGCCGCCCGGCGGCACCGCCGACCTGTCCCTGCTCACCAACCTCGCCGCGATCGAGCACATCGGCACCGTCGTGCTGAACAGCAGCCAGATGCCGCCCGTCAACGCCGACGCCGTCTTCCGGCCCGACGACGCGGTCGCTTCGCTCCGGGTCGCGGGCCTGCCGATGAACGTGCTGCTGTCCGACAACACCCTGACCGGGGTGCTCAGGGCCGGCAGCACGAGCTCAGGCACCCTGGCGAAGAGCACCGAGTTCGCCGTCCGGCAGCGGTTCCTGGCCGAGACGGCGATGATCGCCGCCGAGGCACCCGATTCCAGGCGCACGATCGTGGTGGCCCCGCCGGGCGGCTGGAGCCCGTCGGAGGCGCTCGCCAGCGACCTGCTCGGCGAGACCGCGACCGCCCCGTGGCTGACGCCGACCCCGCTGACCAGCCTGAGCTCGGCGGCGGACACCAAACGTGCGGTGCCCAGGCACTCACCGCCTGGCGGCAAGGCGAGCCCGGACGAGCTCAGCCGCGGCTACCTCAACGCGGTGCGTGTCGTCGGCGCCAGGCTCGGCGTGTACCAGTCCATGCTCTACCGGCCGGCGGCCGCCTACACGCGCTCTCTGGACGAGGCGCTGCTCGCCACGCAGTCGGCGGCCTGGCGCGGCGGCGGGCAACAGCAGGGGATGGCCCTGACCCGAGGCCTGTCCGCCTACGTCACGTCCGCGGAGCGCAAGGTCAAGATCATCAGCTCGGCCCAGGTACCGATGGGCGGCGCCTCCGGGCTGGTCCCGGTGACGATCGAGAACGGACTGCACCAGGCCATCCGGGTCCGGGTGGTGGCCACCGTGGACAATACGCCCGGCCGGACCTCGCAGCTGACCATCGGCCACTTCGCCGATGTCGTGACGATCCCGCCGCAGTCGCCGTCGTCTCCGGTGCGGCTGCCGGTGAGCTCGGCCCCGCAGGGGTCCACCCGGATCAGCCTGAGCCTCACCAGCGCGAACGGGACCCCGCTCCCGGTCACCGAGACGCTCACCGTCCAGTCCACCAGGTACGGCCGGGCGATCCTGTTCCTCATCGGCGCCGCGATCGGCGTCTTCGTGCTTACCTCGCTGTACCGCGCCGTCCGCCGGCGGCTGCGCGACGACACGAGTCTCGCCAGCGGGGAAGCCGGCCCACCGGGTAGCGTCGTGACTGGCACCAGCGACGCGCGACACCCGACGGAGGCACCGGATGACCTGGCCGATGCACGACGCTGGGTCGACGACGCCTGACGGCGGCCAGGAGCCGCCGTGGCCGGAGCCGCCGGGGCCGGATGAGCCAGGGCCGGACGACGGCGATTCCTCGCGCCGGGGGCGGCACGCCGCTCCTGATCCGCTGCCGCCGATCGAGGGCCTGATGCCGGGTGGCGGTCCGAGCCCGGCCGAGACGACGCTGCCGCTCGCGCTCAATTGGCCGGCTCCGCCAACCCGGCCGCACCGCTCGCCTCCTCCCGGCCCGCCCGGATGGCGCCGGGTTCCCAGGACCGACGGCTACGCCCCGCCTGACCCAGCCGGGCCCGCCGCCCCCGCCCAGCCGCCTCGCCCGCAGCCAACCTTCACGCCCACGCCGACCAGGCCGCCCGGAGCGGCAGGC
>DAIOWL010000483.1:0-5732 GCA_036758545.1 Streptosporangiaceae bacterium
TCACCACGAGCTCCGCGCCGAGCTGCCGGATCCGCTCCATCTTGGCCGGGGCCGACACGGTGGGCACGAAGATCCTGGCCGGCACGCCGCGCCGATGCGCGGCATACGCAACGGCCACGCCGTGGTTGCCGCCGGAGGCCGCCACCACGCCCGCGGGCGGCACATTCCGCAGCAAGAGGTTCGCGAACGCGCCGCGGGCCTTGAACGACCCAGCGCACTGCAGCTGCTCCAGCTTGAGGGTAACGTCCGGCAGTTCGCCGGCCGCCGGGTCGAGGTCGGCCAGGTCGAGCTGGACCACCGGCGTACGCCGGATATACGGCCTGATGACGTCGTAGGTGCCGCGGATTTCGTCACGGGAGATCACGAGGGCAGACTAGCTGTATGACTGAGCACACGCACCACCACGACGATGACTCGGCCTGCGGGGTAGCCCACAGCCCTGTCGCCCCCGCGAGTAGTTCGGTCCCGGCCGAACGGACATTGGTCGCCGTCTTCGCCTCGCCGGTCGCGGGTTACCTGCTCAGGTACGGCGCCGACATGGGGTTCCGTAGCCTGCTGCTCGAGCCGGACGAGGCGCGCGCAGCCGGGGCCGCGGCCCTCGGGTTCCCGCTGATCACCGCGATCCCCGACGACCTCGACGACAGCACGGACGTGGTCCTCACCGACCACCACCGGTCCGAGCTCGGCGTCATCCTCCGCGATGCGCTGGCCACCAAGGCCCGCTGGATCGGCATCATGGGCAATCCGCACCACGTCGGACCGCACGTGGCCATGCTTACTGAACTCGGCGTCCCATCGGAGGAGATCGCGCGCGTGCACCGGCCGATCGGGCTCAACATCGGCTCCCGGGTTCCCCCGGAGATCGCCATCTCCACCCTGGCTGGCCTGCTCGCCGACCGGAACGGCCGCCCCGGCGGATTCGAATTCTAACCCGCCCCGCTCCGCGGGCATACATGCCCGCTTTGCCCGGTTACACCGATTAGCGGGCCACAGTATCTGCCGCCGCTTGGACCCCGCGGCAGCCGTACGCGCCCTTCGGGACGTTAGGCTGTGTTTAGCCAAAGCGGGGGCGCTGGCGTACGGGAGGCAGGGGTTTGGCCGGGGGTTTCGTCCGGCACCGGGGGCTTATCGCGTTTGCGGCCGGGGGCGCGATGGCCGAGGCGATGCTGCTCACCTTCCTTGCGCCCAGCGCGCGCCCGCTCGCCCCTCAGGTCACCGCGCTCCCGCCGCTCGCGGCCTACCACGACCTGCGCTGGCTGTTCGCGTTCAACCAGTCGTGGCTCGGCTTCACCGGCGTGCTCCTGCTGCTGGTCGTCGCCCGCTCGGCGGTGGACGCCGTGCTGGTCATGCTGGCCTGGCCGAGAGGTGGCACCGGAGGCGAGCACAGCCTGCCGCGGCCCCGGTTCATGGCCTCGCTGGTGTCCTGCGCGGTGCTGACCGTGCTGGTCGGGCTGGTGATGTCCCCGGTGGTCACGCTGATGTTCGGGGTGGCGCTGCTGCCGTTCTCCTGGCCCTACCTGGCCGCGGTGCCCATCCTGCTCGGCACGGCCGTGGCGCTCAGCCAGGGCGGTGTCGGCCAGGCCTGGTGGCGGCGGCTTCCCCCGGCCCGGACCGCCGCGTGGGTCATCGCCAGCTTCGGCGTGCTGTCGCTGTCCTCGGCCCTGATGGCGCGCCTCGATACGCCCGGCGTGGTGGCCGTGGCCGGGCTGGCCGGGATCGTGAACGCGCGGGCCTGGTACGGGCTGACCACGGCTGCGGTGCGAGCCACGGCTGAGAGCCAGCCTCATCCGTGGCAGTGGCGTGCCGCGCTGTGGCGGATCAGGCGGGCGCTGCGGCACCGGACTACCTGGGTCCCGATGGCGCCGCTGGCGGCGGTGATGGTGCTCGCCCTGGTCGTGGGGACGGCCAGGCTCGCCTTCACCGGCACCGTGCGGTTCGCGCCGGGGCCGGGCGGCGCGGCGGCCGGCGCGGCCGTCAGGGACGACCTGACCGCTCCTGGCAAGGGAGCCAGCATCGCCAGCGCCAAGGCCGCCAGCGGGCCGGCCCGGGTCAGCGGCGCCGTGCTCGTGGTCGAGGGCTTCGGATCGACCTGCTGCCACAGCGCGCACTCGCTGCGCGCCGCCGAACCGCACATGGTGGTACGCCAGTTCTCCTACCAGGGCCTGGATGCGGCCGGGAAGCCGATCGCGTACGACCTGGCCGGGAACATGCCGATCCAGGTGCTCGGCGACCGGATGGCCACCCAGGTCGAGAAGCTGTACCGGCTGGCCGGCGCGCCCGTGGACATCGTGGCCGAGAGCGAGGGCACCCTTGGCCTGTACGCGATGCTGGCCCGGCACCCGCACCTGCCGGTCAGGTCGGTGGTGCTGCTCAGCCCCATCGTCCAGCCCGGCCAGCTCGGCCAGGCCGGAGGCACCGTTCCGGGCGCCGCGCTGACCACGCTGAACAACCTGGTCGGCGGCATGTCGCCCTACGGGTCGTCCGGGGCGCAGGAGCTGATCAACTCGGTGAGCGAGGTGGGCGGCCGCTACTTCGAGCGGGTCAGCCGGGACCGCGGCCTATCCTGGCTGGCGGTGGTGCCGCTCGCCGACGCGGTCACGCTGCCCGCCTGCCCGATGCCGCAGAACGTGGTCTTCGTCGACGCTTTCCACGGCGGCCTGCTCGGCGACCCCTCGGTGCGGCGGATCGTGGCCGCGTTCCTGGCCGGTGGCACACCGTCGGACCATGACCTGGACGCGATGGCGGGCGGATCCCAGCGAGACCTGCGCAGCGCGGCTTCGCTCATCGCGGCCGCGGCCGCCGCCTGGCGGATGCCGGACCTGCACTCGGCCTGCCTCGGCTCCTGAGCCCTCGTCCGGTGGCGGGACCGGGGCGTCGTCCGCTACGCTATGCCCCGTGACGAGAACAGCTCCCCTGCAGTGGTGGCGCCGCCCCTAGGCGGCGTGCTGATTCAGGCTGTTTTTGTAACACAGCTCGACAGAAGCGACCGCCCAGGAACGGCGGCCGCTTTTTTGTTGCCCGGCCGCCTCCGGGGCCTGAGACCCGAGGGGCCACAGTGGACGCCCAGCGTTTGGACATGACGACCCGCGACGGGGTGCGGGTCATCCGCACCGCCGCGCCATTCGACCCGGCCGAGCTGGGCCGGATCGCGGCCCTCGCCGACGAGCGCCGCGGTGGCGTGATGAGCTCCGGCATGGAGTACCCGGGACGGTACAGCCGGTGGCACATGGCGTACGCCGACCCGTGCCTGGAGATCGTCGCGACCGGCAGGCGGGTGACGGTCCGGGCGCTGAACGACCGCGGCCGCGTGCTCCTGCCGGTGATCCGCGCCGCCCTGCGCCGGGCCGGACCCTCGATCCAGCCCGACGGCGAGGACAGCGTCGTCGTCGCCGAGGACGACAGGGAGTTCACCGAGGAGGAGCGCAGCCGCAGGCCGACCGTGTTCACCGCGCTGCGGGAGATCGTCGCGGCGCTCGGCTGCGACGACCCGCACCTGGGCCTGTACGGGGCGTTCGGCTATGACCTGGCGTTCCAGTTCGAGCCGGTGCGGCGCAGGCTCGACCGCCCGTCCACCCAGCGTGACCTGGTGCTGCACCTGCCGGACGAGATCTGGATCCTGGACCGCAAACGCGAGGAAGCGGTCCGGTACTCCTACGACTTCGAGGTGGACGGGGTGTCCACGGCCGGGCTCAGCCGGGAAACCGCGGGCACCGGCGGAAGACGGGATACCCAGCCCGTTCGGGATCAAGATCTTCCTGCCCAGCCGAAGCCGGGACGCTACGCGCAGGTGGTCGAGGATGCCAGGGAGCGGTTCGCCCGCGGGGACCTGTTCGAGGTGGTGCCCAGCCATGTGTTCTACGGCCGGTGCGCGTCGCCGGCCGCGTTCTACGAGCTGCTGCGCCAGCGCAACCCGGCCCCGTACGAGTTCCTGTTCAACCTGGGCGAGGGGGAGTACCTGGTCGGCGCGTCGCCCGAGATGTACGTGCGGGTCACCGGGGACCGGGTGGAGACCTGCCCGATCGCCGGCACGATCGCGCGCGGCGAGGACACCCTGGAGGACGCGGCCAACATCGCCACCCTGCTCGGCTCGGCCAAGGAGGAATCCGAGCTGACCATGTGCACCGACGTGGACCGCAACGACAAGGCGCGGGTCTGCGTGCCGGGCTCGGTCCGGGTGATCGGCCGGCGGCAGATCGAGATGTACAGCCGCCTCATCCACACCGTCGACCACATCGAGGGCCGGCTCAGGCCCGGGTTCGACGCGTTCGACGCGTTCCTCACCCACATGTGGGCGGTCACCGTGACCGGCGCCCCCAAGACCTGGGCCATGCAGTTCATCGAGGACCACGAGGACACGCCGCGCCGCTGGTACGGCGGGGCCGTCGGCAAGATCGGCTTCGACGGGTCGATGAACACCGGACTCACCCTGCGCACCGCGCACATCACCGGCGGGATCGCCGCGATCCGGGCCGGGGCGACGCTGCTGTACGACTCGGTGCCGGAGGCCGAGGAGAAGGAGACGCACATCAAGGCGCGCGCCTTGCTGGAGACGCTGGCCGAGGCCAGCCGGGGGACGCGGGCCGCGGCGGAGGCCGCCCGCGGGCAGGTTCCCGGCTCGGCGTCGGGTGACTACGCGCCGCGGATCCTGCTGGTCGACCACCAGGACTCGTTCGTGCACACGCTGGGCGACTACTTCCGCCAGCAGGGCGCCGAGGTGGCCACGCTGCGCTTCGGTTTCTCCCCGGACCTGCTTGACTCCTACGCGCCGGACCTGGTGGTGATGTCGCCCGGGCCGGGCCGGCCGGCCGACTTCGGCTGCGCCGCGCTGCTCGACGAGGTGTACGCGCGGCACCTGCCGGTCTTCGGCGTCTGCCTGGGCCTGCAGGCGATGGTGGAGCACGCGGGCGGCGCGCTGTCCCTGCTGCCCGAGCCCGCGCACGGCAAGCCCGGCCTGGTCCAGGTGGCCGGGGGTTCGCTGCTGGCCGGGCTGCCCGCCGAGTTCACCGCGGGCCGGTACCACAGCCTGTACGCGCCGGCCGGCGAGGTCCGCGGCGGGTTCGAGGTGACCGCGGCCACTCCAGACGGCGTGGTGATGGCGATCGAGGACCGCGAGGCCGGGCGGTGGGCGGTGCAGTTCCACCCCGAGTCGATCCTGACCGCGTCCGGCCGGGCCGGGCATCAGATCATCGGCAACGTGCTCGACCTGTGTCGTGCCCGGGAGAATGCCGGGGCTGCCCTGTAGTGTGCTGTGCCATGAGGAGCGTGGAGCCCGAGGTTTTCCTGGTCGCCCGGCCGAAGGTCGACTACGAGGCGATGGCCGCATACCTGCGCGAGGTGGGCGGCGAGCGCTGGCTGGAGCGCATCGACCGCGGCCAGCTCGAGGCCCAGGACCTCGCCGAGTTCGCCGGCAAGATGTGCTACCGCTCCTGGGAGCCAGGCCTCAACCCGAACGTCCGCAAGGTACGCGACGACCAGGACGCGTACCTGCAGAACATCCTGAAGCAGCAGCACGGCTCGGTGCTCGAGCACGTGAGCTTCACGTTCGTGCTGCACAACGTGTCGCGTGTGTTCACTCATGAGATTGTTCGTCATCGCCCGGGGACGGCGGTGTCGCAGGAATCGCTACGCTACGTCCGGCTCGACGAGCTGCCGTTCTGGTTCCCCGACTGGGCGCTCCAGGACGCCGAGCTGATGAAGCGGGCCACCGCCCTGCTGACCGAGCTCGAGCAGTT
>DAIOWL010000484.1:0-5726 GCA_036758545.1 Streptosporangiaceae bacterium
CGTCTGGCCGTGCCGCCACAGCACCAGCCGGACGGGCCGCGACGGCTCGCTCAGGGCGTCCTCCCGGGGTTCACGCTCAGCTCGGGCAGCTGGATCGCCGGGCAGTCCTTCCAGATCCGCTCGAGCGCGTAGTAGGTGCGCTCCTCGGAGTGCTGCACGTGGATGACCACGTCGAGGTAGTCAAGGAGCACCCAGCGGCCCTCCCGTTCGCCCTCGCGGCGGACCAGGCTCGCGCCCGCCTGGCGCATCCGCAGCTCGATCTCGTCGACGATGGCCTTGACCTGGCGGTCGTTCGGCGCCGAGCAGAGCAGGAACGCGTCGGTGATAACGAGCTGATCGCTCACGTCATAGGCGATTATGCCGTCGGCCAGCTTGTCCGCCGCGGCCAGCGCCGCGGTCTCCACAAGCTCGACGGCCCTCGGTGTGGCAGTCACGAGTGCTTGCCGGCCTCCTCGGTAGGGGTCCTGACTCCTTTATTACCCTCTCATGCCGGGGTGTCATCCACCTTGGCGTACAGGCCGCGCTTGGCGATGTACTGCACCACCCCGTCGGGGACCAGGTACCAGACCGGCTGGCCCGCGCCGACCCGGGCGCGGCACTCGGTCGAGGAGATCGACAGCGCCGGGATCTCCACCAGGCTGACCTTCCCGTCTGGCAGGCCCGCCCCCGACAGCCGGTGTCCTGGTCGGGTACAGCCTACAAAATGCGCCAGGGTGAATAGCTCGTCCGCGGCGTGCCAGGTCAGGATCTCGGCCAGCGCGTCGGCGCCGGTGATGAAGAAGAGCTCGTCTTCCGGCGCGGCAGCGCGGCGCAGGTCGCGCAGCGTGTCAATGGTGTAGGTGGGCCCGCCCCGGTCGATGTCGACGCGGCTGACGCTGAACTTGGGGTTGGACGCGGTGGCGATGACCGTCATCAGGTACCGGTCCTCGGCCGGGGAGACCTGACGGTGGTCCTTCTGGTACGGCTCTCCGGTCGGCACGAAGATGACCTCGTCCAGCGTGAAGTCGTGCGCGACTTCGCTCGCGGCGACCAGGTGACCATGGTGGACGGGGTCAAACGTGCCGCCCATCACTCCGATCCGGCGCATGCCTAGCGGTCCCTCATGCCGTTGTATCGTACCGGCGTCGCATACCGGCCCAACGGGCCGGCGTGGGGGTTACCATACGAGATATGACTTCAGTGCCTGATCGCGCGCGAGTCCGGCTGACCGGCATCTCGTCCCGCGCCTACGAGCATCCCGCCGACCGCTCCGCGCTAGTGGCGCTGCGCAAGCTCAGCGGGTTCGACACACTGTTGAAGAGGCTGTTCGGCCTGTTCAATGAGCGGGCCTTCCGGCTGACGTACCTCGGGAGCAGCGTTCGGGTCTCCGAGCGCCAGTTCCCGCACATCCACGAGATGGTCAGGGACGGGGCGTACATCCTGGACCTGCCCGAGGTGCCCGAGTGCTACGTCATGCAGACGCCGCTCGTGAACGCGATGGCGCTGGGCCGGGACAAGCCGTTCATCGTGATCAACACCGGCATGGTGGAGCTGCTCGACGCCGAGGAGCTCCGCGCAGTGATCGGGCACGAGCTCGGCCACATCCTGTCCGGGCACGCGGTCTACCGCACCATGCTGGTGATCCTGCTCAGGCTGGCGGCGCGGGCCGCGTTCCTGCCGATCGCCCTCGCCCTCACGGCGATCATCTGGGGCCTGGAGGAGTGGTTCCGCAAGTCCGAGCTGTCCTGTGACCGCGCGGGGCTGCTGGCCGGCCAGGACCTCGACGCCTCCCGCCGGGTACTGATGAAGCTGGCCGGCGGCGCGCAGCTGTCCGAGCTGAACCCGGACGCGTTCCGCGAGCAGGCACACGAATACGACGCAGTGCCCGACCTGCGCGACAGTGTCCTGAAGATCCTCCAGCTGCAGGGCACCACCCATCCGTTCGCGGTGGTCAGGTTCGCCGAGCTCGACTACTGGGCCACCCACGGCGAGTACGAGCGCATCCTCAACGGCGACTACCCGCGCCGGGAGGACGACGGCAGCGCCTCGGTCGGCGAGGAGGTCAGGAACGCGGCCAAGTCCTACCAGGAGTCGTGGAACCGGTCCCAGGACCCGCTGATCGGGATCTTCCGCGGCGTGGCCGAGACCGGAGCCCGGGCGGCTGGCGGCTTGTTCGACCGCCTGCAGAACCGCGGCCCCGGCGGGCCCGGCGGCCCCGGTGGCAATACCGGCAACGACGACAACTAGCGATCCGGGGTCGTCCCCCGGGCTAGCACCCTTAACACGATCACGAGGTCGTCCCTGTGGACGACCTCGCGTTCGTATTCGGGGCCCAGCTTGCTCGCCAGCCATCTGGTGGAGCGGCCCATCAGGCCGGGGATCTCGGTCGCGTCGTAGTTCACCAGGCCGCGCGCGACGACTGTGCCGTCCTCGTCGCGGAGGTTGACCGGGTCGCCGGCGTCGAAGGTGCCCTCGACGCCGGTGATGCCGGCTGGCAGCAGGCTGGCGCGCCTTTTCACGACGGCCTCGACCGCGCCGTGGTCCAGGCGGAGGCTGCCGTGGGCCACGGCGGCGTGCTTGAGCCAGAGCAGCCTGGTCGCCGGGCGGCGGCCGCGGGCGGCGGCGAAGTAGGTGCCGGCCGACCCGCCGCCGAGCGCGGTCGCGGCGCTGGCCGCGTCGGCCACCACGGTGGGGATGCCGGCCGCGGAGGCGATCATTGCCGCCTCCACCTTGGTGGCCATCCCGCCGATGCCCTGGGCCTTGTCCTGGGTCCCCCGATTCCCCTGGGCGCCCTGGGCACCTAGGCCCGCCTTGAGGCCGCGGCCCAGCCTGATTCCGTCCAGGTCAGCGCGGTCCCTGACCTCGGTGATCCGCTGCGCCTCGCCGCGGCGCGGGTCGCCGTCGTACAGACCGTCCACGTCGGAGAGCAGGATGAGCGCCCCGGCCCGGGTAACGTGCGCGACCAGCGCCGCGAGCCGGTCGTTGTCGCCGAACCTGATCTCGTCGGTGGCCACCGTGTCGTTCTCGTTGACCACGGGCAGCACGCCGAGCTCGAGCAGCCGGTCCAGGGTGCGCTGGGCGTTGCGGTAGTGCGTCCGGCGCATCAGGTCGTCGGCGGACAGCAGGACCTGGCCGGTGCGGATGCCGTGCCGGGCGAAGGCGGCGGTGTACCTGGCGATCAGCAGGCCCTGGCCGACGCTGGCCGCCGCCTGCTGGGTGGCCAGGTCGCGGGGGCGCTTGGAGAGGCCGAGGGGGACCAGCCCGGACGCGATCGCCCCCGAGGAGACCAGGACGACCTGACCGCCGCCCTGCCGGCGGGCGGACAGCGCGGCGGCGAGCGCGCCGATCCTGTCGCCGTCGATCTCGCCGTCCGGGGTGGTCAGCGACGAGGAGCCGACCTTGACCACGACCCGCGTCGCGGTGGCGATGTCGGCCCGCTCGGCGGTCGCGGTATCCGGGACGGTCACGGGGGCAGCCGGGGGTCGGTGCCGCGCGGGCCGTGCCGGCCGGATCCGCTGGCGCCGCTGGCACCGCGGGCACCGCTGGCGCCGCTGGCCATCGGGGCGGCGGGATCCCAGTCGAACACCACGGCGTCGTCCCGGTCACCGATCAGGACCTCGGCACCCGGTTCGGCGCCCGCCTCGGCGAGGGCTACCTCGACGCCCAGGCGAGCCAGCCGGTCCGCCAGGTAGCCGACGGCCTCGTCGTTGCTGAAGTCGGTCTGCTGGACCCAGCGCCGCGGCTTCTCGCCCATGATGAAGAAGCTGTCGCCGAGCCTGACCACCTCGAAGCCGGGCTCGTCGGCGGCCTGCACCTTGACCCTGACCCGCCTCCGCTCGGCGGGCTGCTCGGCCGGGCGGGCGGCCCGGTCGGCCGCCACCAGCGCGGCCATCGCGAAGCCCAGCGCGCGCAGTCCCTCGCCGGTGGCGGCGGAGATCTCGAAGACCTGGTAGCCGCGTTTTTCGAGTTCCGGCTTGACCAGGTCGGCCATTTCACGGGCGGCCGGCACGTCGATCTTGTTCAGCGCGACGAGGCGCGGCCGGGTAAGCAGTGCAGCACCGGTCGCGTCGCCGTAGGCGGCCAGCTCTTCCTCGATTACGTCCAGATCGGTAATCGGGTCGCGGCCCGGCTCCTCGGTGGCGCAGTCGAGCACGTGGACCAGGATGGAGCAGCGTTCCACGTGCCGCAGGAAGTCATGCCCGAGGCCCTTGCCCCGGCTGGCGCCCGGGATCAGGCCCGGCACGTCGGCCACGACGAACTGGACGTCCCCGGCCTCGACCACGCCGAGGTTCGGGATCAAGGTGGTGAACGGGTAGTTCGCGATCTTCGGCCGGGCCGCGGACATCGCCGAGATCAGGCTTGACTTCCCGGCATTCGGGAAGCCGACCAGCCCGACGTCGGCCACCGTCTTCAGCTCGAGGATGAGGTCGCGGTGCTCCCCCGGCTCGCCCTTGAGCGCGAACCCGGGCGCCTTGCGCCGCGGGCTCGCGAGGGCCGCATTACCGAGGCCTCCCCGGCCGCCGGCCGCCGCGACGAACCGGGTGCCGACCCCGATCAGGTCGGCGAGTACCTCACCGTCGGCGGTCTTGACCTCGGTCCCGTTCGGCACCGGGATGACCAGGTCGGTGGCGTCGGCGCCGGTGCGGTTCGAGCCCTCTCCCTGCCGGCCGTTGCCGGCCCGGCGAACCGGCCGGCGGTGGAAGTCGAGCAGGGTGGCCGAGCTGGCATCCACCTCGAGGATCACGTCACCGCCGCGGCCGCCGTTGCCGCCGTCCGGGCCGCCCAGCGGCTTGAACTTCTCCCGGTGAATCGAGGCGCAGCCGTTTCCGCCGTGGCCGGCCTGCACCTGCAGCGTGACCCGGTCGGCGAACTCCGCCACTGTGATTCCTCGTTCTCGCATAGGAAAGGCGGGCCAGGTAGCCCGGCCCGCCTTCGTGTTTTACGCTGTGCCCGGCGAGCCGCTACTCCTGCGGCTCGGCCGGGACGACGCTGACGGCCCGGCGACCGCGGACCTTGCCGAAATTCACGGTCCCGCCGACCAGCGCGAACAGCGTGTCATCGCCGCCGCGGCCGACGCCGTTGCCGGGGTGGAAGTGCGTGCCGCGCTGACGGACGAGGATCTCGCCCGCGTTTACGAGCTGGCCGCCGTAACGCTTGACGCCGAGGCGCTGGGCATTCGAGTCGCGGCCGTTGCGGCTGGACGAGGCGCCCTTCTTGTGTGCCATCTCAGGCCTCCTCTGCCTTCGCCGTGGCCTTCGCGGAGGCCTTCGCCCTGGCCTTCGGCTTGGTGTCGCCGATGCCGGTGATCCGGACCTGGGTGTAGTGCTGCCGGTGGCCGAGGCGGCGCCGGTAGCCGCTCTTGTTCTTGTATTGGATCATGTTGATCTTGGGGCCTGCCGCGTCACCGACGATGTCCGCCGTGACCTGGTAGCGGCCGACCTCGGCGGGGTCGCTGATGACCCGGTCGCCGTCTACCACCAGCAGGGCCGCGAGCGTGATGCTCGAACCGACCTCACCAGGCAGCTTGTCGACGGTGACGACGTCGTCCAGCGCGACCTTTTCCTGCCTGCCGCCGCAGCGCACAATCGCGTACACCCGAGAACTCTCTCTTTCGTTTGCGCTTCCTAGCGTGCCTCGGAACTCCGGTGTCACCACGGCGGGCTCGCTTGAACGTGCACACGGGCGCCCGCGCAGCGGGCTTACTCCCGACCGCCAAGGCTACCAGACCTCAGCGCCAACACGAACCC
>DAIOWL010000485.1:0-5716 GCA_036758545.1 Streptosporangiaceae bacterium
CCGCGAGATGGGCCACGAGGCCCTCGAGGCCTACACCGAAGTCAAGGCGGTGACGACGCAACTGTTAGCACTCTCGAAGCGGGGGCCGGGCTCAGCCCGGCCCCCGCTTCACGTTGCGGTGCCAGGTGGTTGAGGATCGAGACATCCAGTGACACCTGGCCGTCGATGACGCACGTGTCGGAGCGAGACTCAGGCGGTGAACGTCAGTCTGCTGCTGGTGGTGTAGGTTTACGGCACATGCCAAAGGCAAAACCTATGGTGTGGCCTTAGCGGTACAGCCACATCAGCACCCTGGGAAACATACCTGAGTGTTGGTGATGTACAGGCTGTGATCGACGGGAGCAACGGACCTTGCCAGGCACCAGTCCTACGGTACGCCAGCGTGAGCTCGGTATGCGATTGCGTGCACTACGCAACGAGCACGGCATGACCGTGGAGGATGTCGCCGAAAAGCTGCTCTGCTCCGCTACCAAAATCAGCAGATTGGAGACTGCGGCCCGTCGACCAAGCCTTCGAGACGTTCGGGACCTGTGCGCGCTCTACGAAGTTGACAAGTCGACTTCGGCCGGGTTCATGAGTCTTGCCCGGCAGGCCCGTGAGCAAGGCTGGTGGACAGGATATGAGGATCTTGGCTTGGATCCGCTTATCGGCCTAGAGCAGGAGGCAACAAAAATAACCTGCTTCTCGATGAGTTGGATGCCTGGTTTGCTGCAAACGGAGAACTATGCCCGGGGCATTATTCAGATAGTCGCCCCGAAAATGAATCCGCAGATTGTTGACCAGCGAACCGAGGTCCGACTACGTCGCCAGACGTTGCTAGAAGGGGATCAACGGCCGTGCTATCATGTGCTACTGGATGAGGTAGTATTGCGTCGTGGCGTCGGCGAGCCAGTACTTATGGCTGCTCAACTCGAAAAAGTTCTGACATTCGTGCGCGGCGGCTATGCAACTGTTCAGATCATCCCATTCTCTGCAGGTGCTTACGCTGCTGTAGACGCATATTTCGTGCTGCTTGAGTTTGGGGACGACTCTGACCTCTGGCCGACTGTCTTCGTCGAGGGCCAAGCTAGTAATCAGTACCTTGAGCGCAAGTCTGATATAGCCCGTTATCGTGAGACGCTAAGCTATCTTAGCGACCATGCGCTGGATCCAGGCGAATCGGTAGAGCTTATCGAGAAAGTAAGAAAAACATATATTAGGTAGTTGCAGCTCATTCGGAATTTCACTAATAGTAACTAATGTGAGGGGATTCACATGTCAAGATTCGCGTCTCTGTCAGATGATCTAGATTGGCACGTCTCGCGTACCTGCGACAGTAGCGCGTGTATTATGGTAGCGCGCAACGGTGAATCCGTCCTAATTGGCAATACCAATAACCCCGAAGGTCCTTTCGAGAAGTTCACTACGGACGAATGGCGTGAATTTCTTGCTGGAGCGAAACTCGGCCACTTCGATGGGCTCGTCTGACGGTCAGTATAACTTTGGCATTCCTGTAAGGGGCCGTGCTGCGCGCTGACCCTTACGCCTTAATTGCCGCCCATGTCACTCGCTGCTCATTCGTAACAGTTTAGCGCAATGGTTGACAAGGGTGGAAAGTATATGCTTGCCTCGAAAGCGTAGTCTTTCCGTCTAAGAACTGCATGGGATAACAATGGGCGGCAAAAAAGCGGACGCACCCACCTGGTATACCCGCAACGGATGCGACGGCGGGCAGTGCGTTGAGATCGGGACGCGTGGCGAATCCGTGTTGATCCGAAGCTCGGCGGATCCGGATGGCAAGCACGTCACACTCAGTCGAGACGAATGGCGGGTATTCGTCGCCGGGGTCAAGGAAGGGGATTTCGACAGCCTCTGATTTACCAGGTCAGAGGCTATTTTTATGCTCGTGCGTTTCCGCCAGGCGCCTGCCAGCTAGCCCGCGTTGGTCGCGCCGTTGTGGGGGTAGACCTCGAGGTCGGTGGCCTTGACGGTGAGCCAGACCTGGCTGCCGGGATCGAGGGACAGTTCGGCGACCGCGGCGGGGGTGACGTCTACCAGGGCGGGCGGCTGGCCGTCGAGATCGAGCCGGACGCGGTCGGCCAGCAGGGTGAGCCCGCTGATCTTCGCCTGCCAGGTGTTGCGGGCGCTGCTGGGCTGGGGAGGCTGGGTGCTGACCACGATGGCCGAGGGGCGCACCGCCACGAACACGTCACCGTGCTGGCCATGGTCCGGGACCACCAAGGTTCCGCCGTCGGCGAGAACGACCGTGTCGCCGTCGGCGCGGCCCGCGTACAGGTTCAGGCCGACCAGCTTGGCCACGTAGTCGGTGCCGGGCTGGCGGGCGATCAGCGCCGGGGTGCCCTCCTGCACGATCCGGCCGCCTTCGAGGACGACCACCTGGTCGGCCAGCACGAGCGCTTCGAGCGGGTCGTGGGTGACCAGCAGGCACGGCCCGGCGAAGTCGGACAGGTGCCGCTTGAGCTCGGCCTGCACGTCGAGGCGGGTGCCCGCGTCGAGGGCCGACAGCGGCTCGTCCAGGAGCAGCAGCGACGGCTGGCCGGCCAGCGCCCGGGCCAGGGCCACCCGCTGCGCCTGCCCGCCGGACAGCTCGCCGGGCTTGCGGTCAGCCAGGTCGGTCAGCCTGAGCCGGTCGAGCCAGTAGCGGGCGGCCGACCTGGCCGCCTGCTTTCCCTGGCCCCGGGCCCGCGGCGAGAACGCCACGTTCTCCGCCACGCTCATGTGCGGGAAGAGCCGGTAGTTCTGGAAGACGAAGCCGATCGGGCGTCCCGACGCCTCGACGAAGGTGCCCTGCTCCGCGTCGTCGAAGACGGCGCCGGCGAGCGTGATCCGGCCGGCCGAGACCGGAGTGAGACCGGCTACCGCGCTGAGCAGCGTGGACTTGCCGGCCCCGTTCGGCCCGAGCAGTCCGAGGACCTGACCGGGCGCCGCGGCCAGGCTGACCTCGAGCGTAAAGCTGCCGCGCCTGACCTCGGCGTCGACAACCAGGCCGCTACTGTCCCCGTGCGTCATAGGAGCCCGTTGTTCATATAGGTGAACCGCGCAGCCAGCGGTCGCGCAGGGAGGCCAGCACGACGACGGAGACGACCAGCAGGACCAGGCTAAGCGCGATCGCCGCGTCCGGGTCATTCTCCAGGGCGTAGTACACGGCGATCGGCATCGTCTCTGTCTGGCCGGGGAAGCTGCCGGCGAACGTGATCGTCGCCCCGAACTCACCCAGGGCGCGTGCCCAGCACAATACCGCGCCCGCCCCCAGGGACGGAGCGACCATGGGCAGGGTGATCCGGCGGAACACGGTCAGCCGCTGTGCGCCCAGCGTGGCCGCCGCCTCCTCGAAGCCCTGATCGGCGGACCGGAACGCCCCCTCGACGGTGATGATCAGGAATGGCATGGCGACGAAGGTCTCGGCCATGACCACGGCCAGCGGCGTGAACGGGATCGTCAGCCCGAACCACGAGTCCAGGTAGCGGCCGACGATTCCGGTCCGGCTGAACGCCAGCAGCAGCGCGACCCCGCCGACGACGGGCGGGAGCACGAGCGGCAGGGTCACCAGGGCACGGAGCAGACGCTGGCCCGGGAAGCTACTCCGGGCCAGCACCCAGGCCAGCGGGACCCCGATAACCATGGAGATCGCCGTGCTCACGGTCGCGGTCCACAGCGAGAGGGTGAGCGCCTGAGTCGCGTCGGTCCCGCTCAGGGCCGCGCCGAGCCTGCCCCAGGGGGCTCGGATCAGCAATCCCGCCAATGGCAGGAGCAGGAAGAGGATCGCGATCAGCGCCGGCACCAGCAACGGTGCCGGCACTGACCGGGAAGCGCCGCCCCGCGCGGCACGCCGCGCCCGCTCCCGGGCTGTCAGGCGCGAGGGCGCGGCGGACCGCAGGGGGCGGGTCACCATGACAGCTCCGGATACTAGCTCAGGGCGCCGCGAACCCTGCGGCCTTGAGTACCTGCTCGCCCGGCGGCGATAGTACGTAGGCCACGAAGGCCTGGGCGATGGACTGTTCCTTGCTGTGGGTAAGGGTCGCGATCGGGTAGGTTGTCGTGGCGTTCACGTCGGCCGGGATCGTCACGCCCTTGACCTTGGAGCCGGCCGCCTGTACGTCGGTCACGTAGACCACGCCCGCGTCGACGTTGCCGAGTTCGACCTGGGTCAGCACCGACTTCACGTCGGGCTGCAGGGTCACCGGCTTGACGGTGAGCTTGGCGTTCTTGAAGACCTCCGCGGCCACCACCCCGCACGGCACCTGCGGCTGGCACAAGGCCACCTTGACCGACGACTTCGCCAGGTCATTGACCGACGTGACCTTCGCGGGGTTATTCGGCGGCACCGCGACTTCCATGACGTTCGTGGCGAAGTTCTGCGGGTTGGACGCGTTGCCCGTGGTGACGACCTGATCCATGTTCTTAGTCGCGGCCGAGGCGAATACGTCGGCCGGCGCGCCGCTGTTGATCTGCTCCGCCAGGGCCGAACTCGCCCCGAAGCTGAACTTCACCGTGTCCCCGGGGTGGGCTGTCTCGAATTGCTTGCCGAGCTGAGTAAAGGTCTCCTTCAGCGAGGCTGCGGCGAGTACGGTGATCGTCCCGGTCTGCGCGGCCGAACTGCTCGCGCTCGGCGTGGACGAACTGGTCGAGCCCGAAGCCGTGCTCGAGGAACTGCTGCTCGAGCAGCCCGCCACGGCGGTTGCCGCCAGCGCGACTGCGGCGAGAGCCAAACGGCGCATGTTAACTCCTTGGTTGCATCTTCGCGGGCGAGATCTGCTGGTCGGGAATCTCAGCCCTGTCCTCCCCATGACCGGCCGACCTGGCCGGATCCAGCCTGGACCCGGCGAGCGCCACCCCGTCCACGGCGAGCTGCGGCAAAGACCGACAGCTTCCTAACGAAGACAGGGATCATCACTCGACATTGCCATCGATAGTTGCGTGACGCAAGGAATTCAGACATCACTTTGGTGACGGTCGTCCCCGCCAGTCCGACGGTGCGCCGCAGGTAGTGCTAAATGCCTTGGCACCCTTTCCGCCCTCGGGCATTGTTGACCGCGTGAGCACCCCCGATCTCCCGCCGCCACCGGACAATGAGGACCTCAGGGGCCTGGCGCGGGGCCTGCGCCTGCTGTTCGAGATAGGGGCGCAGACGCTGGCCGAGGACGCCGGGCCTTCCGAGCTTGCGCTCAAGGTCACCGGGCACCTCCGCTGCGAGCTGAACGATGTGCTGTCGCTGGCCGAAAGGTTCCCGATCTGGGAACACGTGAACATCCAGCGAGGCGTCGAGGCGTACCTGGCCGCGCGGGGGAGTGAGGCGGACTGGTTCGGCGCGCCAGGCGCCGGGTTCCGGCCGCACGAAAACCTGCTGTCGCTGATCAGCTCACCGCAGAGCGGCGGGTTCATGATGGGCGGTCCGGTCCAGGGCAGCGCGGCGTTCCGGGCTGCGGGGACCAGGGCGGCCAGCTTCGGCACCGCCGCGGTCGGGCCGGACCAGAACACCGAGGTGGTGACGCTCGGCCTGGTGGTGTCGACGGCGCCGGACGGCGCCCCGGTCGTGCTCGGCATCCGCGACGAGAGCCAGTTCGGCCCGCCGCAGGTCAGCCTCGAGGTGCTGGCCGCGGACCGGTCGGCGGCCACCGTGGCGCGTGACGAGATCGACCGGCTGATGCGTGTCCACGACGCCTTCCGCGGGCAGATGCTCAGCTTCACCGAAAGCGAGCACCACGGCAACGAACTG
>DAIOWL010000486.1:0-5675 GCA_036758545.1 Streptosporangiaceae bacterium
CTGTCCCAGCATCCGGCGGTCCGGGCCGCGGCTCATGAAGCGATCGAACGCTGGGGAACAGGAGCTGGCTCGGCGCGGCTCATCGCGGGCTCCCGGCCGGTGCACTCCGAACTGGAACGAGAGCTCGCGGACTGGAAGGGCGCCGAACGGGCCCTGCTGTTCCCGACGGGCTTCGCCGCCAATCTCGGCGTCCTCAGCGTCGTAGGCGGCCCCGACGTGACGATCATCTCCGATCAGCTGAACCACGCCTCGATCATCGACGGGTGCCGCCTGGCCCGCGGCGAGGTCCGGATCTACCGCCACGGCGACATCGCGCAGGTGGCGCAGCTGCTGCGGGACGCGGACCGCGCGGTCGTGGTCACCGACTCCGTGTTCTCCATGGACGGCGACCTGGCGCCTCTCGCCGAACTGGCCCGGCTCTGCGCGGCCCGCGACGCGCTGCTGGTCATCGACGAGGCGCACGCCGCTCTCGGCCCCGAGCCGCCGCGGACGGGCGCGCCGGTTCTCCGCGTCGGCACGCTGTCGAAGATGCTCGGTTCGGTGGGCGGCTTTGTCGCGGGCCCTGGCCCGCTGGTGGACCTGATCATCAACCGGGCCCGGTCGTTCATCTTCACGACCGCCCCGGCGCCCGCGGCCGCCGGCGCGGCCCTGGCCGCGCTCCGGGTGCTGAGGTCCGGGGAAGGGGACACGCTCCGGGCGAGGCTCGCCGCGCTGACCAGCCGGGTCCGGCCGGGCCACCCGTCCCCGATCATCCCGGTGGTGCTCGGCGACGAGTCCGCCGCTGTCGCCGCCTCGCGGGCTCTGCTGGCCCGGGGTCTGCTGGTGCCCGCGATCCGGCCGCCGACCGTGCCTCCCGGCACCTCCCGCCTGCGGGTAGCGCTGTCGGCCGCTCACAGCGACGAGCAGATCAGCCGGCTCCTGACGGGACTGGCCGCGGTTGTCCCGGCCTGAGCGGCTGGCCGTCGTCTGCGGTACGGCCACCGACGTGGGCAAGACCTGGGTCACCTGCGGCTTGCTACACGGCCTGCGCCAGCGTGGCGTTCCGGTCGCGGCCCGCAAGCCGGCCCAGTCCTTCGCGCAAGACGGCCGTCCGACCGACGCCGAGTTGCTCGCGGCCGCCAGCGGACAGGAACCATGGGACGTGTGCCCCGCGCACCGCTGGTATCCCGCCGCGATGGCGCCGCCGATGGCCGCCGCGGCCCTGGGCCGGGAGGCCTTCACCAGCGCCAGCCTCGCCGCCGAGCTGGACTGGCCGGCCCGGGCGGCGGTCGGGATCATCGAGACGGCGGGCGGCGTCAGATCTCCGCTGGCATCCGACGGCGACACGGTGACGTTGTGTCACCTCGTCGCCCCCGATATCGTCATCCTGGTCGCCGACGCCGGGCTCGGCACGATCAACGCGGTCCGGTTGAGCGCCGGAGCGCTCAGGGACGGCGGCGTACCGGTCGTGGTGCACCTCAACCGCTATGACGCCGCCGACGACCTGCACCACAGGAACCGCGACTGGCTCGCCGGCCGCGACCGGTTCGACGTGGTCGTTTCCGTCGGCGAACTCGTGCGGCGCCTGCTTGAGCGTCCGGGAGGCGGGAGGCGGGATTAAGCCGATGTGAGCTGCTCGTAGACGGTGACGTCCTCGACGTTCCAGGCCCGGCTGTCGTCACGGGGGTGGCTACGCGGGCCCCGGGCGGCGCTGGCCGCGGCGTCTGGAGAGGCGAACACGACCACGCCTATCCCCTCGCTCCCGTCGGGGCTGCGCAGCCACTGGCCGTTGACGAAGCCCGGCTGCTGGCGGGCCCACGCGACCACATCCTCGCGCAGATGACGGGCGGCCTCGTCGGCCCGTTCGGGATCGATGGACATCCGTACCACCATCGTGTGCATGTGCTCCTCCTGTGTCGCCCTGTGCTCCTCACGCTAGGAGCGGGGCCGCGGCCAGGCCCATCCCACCTTCCTGGGATCTTCGTTAGCCTGCGCTCATGGGGAGCTCCGCCTACGCCAGGGCCGGCGAGACCATCATGCGGATCTGCCGCGGCCAGGACGACCTGCGGATGCTCCGGCTGGAGGTCCTGGACGCCATCCGGCGGGCCGTGAGCTTCGACGCCTACGCCTGGCTGCTCACCGACCCGGAGACCTCGGTGGGCTCCTCGCCGCTGGCCGACGTTCCCTGCCTGCCGCAGTTGCCGCAGCTGATCCGGCTGAAGTACGCGACCGCCGTCAACCGGTGGACCCGCCTGCCGTCCGGCGCGGCGTCGCTGCACGGGGCGACCGGTGGCAGCCTGTCGCTGAGCCTAATGTGGCGGGAGCTACTGAGCCAGTACCAGGTCACGGACATCGCCTCGTCGGTGTACCGGGACCGTTTCGGCTGCTGGGGATTCCTGGACCTGTGGCGCATCGGTGCCCCGGCGTTCACCGCGGCGGACATCGAGTTCCTCGGTCACATCGCCGGTCCGGTCACGGCGGCGCTGCGGCACGGCCTGGCCAGGACCTTCATCCCCGCCACCGGCGGCGACCAGCTGCCCGCGGGCCCGGTCGTGCTGCTGCTTTCGCCCGCCCTCGAGGTGCGGGCCCAGACCCCGCAGACACAGCGCTACCTGCAGGTACTTGTCCCGCCCGAGGAAGACCAGGCGCCGGTCCCGGCCGGCGCGTACAACGTCGTCGCGCAACTGCTCGCCGCCGAGGCGGGGGTGGACGACAACCCGCCGGTGACCCGCGTGCACCTAGCCGGCGGCCGGTGGCTGACGCTGCGCGCGGCGCGGATGGACACCAACCCGACGACCCCGGCCGCGGCGGGACACGACGTCGCGGTCAGCATCGAACCCTCGACGGCCGGCGACCGGGTAACCGTGTTCGGCCGGGCGTGCGGCCTGAGCCCGCGCGAGGCCGAACTGCTCCGGCATCTTGCCGGCGGCGCCACCACCCGCGAGGTCGCCCGGCAGATGTTCGTGTCGGAGAACACCGTCCAGGATCACCTCAAGTCGATCTTCGATAAGAGCACGGCCCGCAGCCGGCGCGCCCTGCTCGCCCGGGCGCTCGGCACCTAATCACGTGTTCGGGGTATACATAATACAGTTATGCGCGAAATCGCCTGACCGGTGACAATCGAGCGCGGGACAGAATCACGTGGTTATTACCGGAATTATTATAAGAATAAGCAGAGGCTTCGTTTAAGTAATTCCCGATATGTCCTGTTTGAACGGGTCGAGTCTTGAGTAATACCCACGAGACCGATACAGTCCAAACATCAGAAACCAGTTCGGCATCTTCATCCGGCACGCCCGGCACGTCCTGGTCACCGGCAACGTCGTCAGCGGAAACTGCCAGGGCATCCTGGTCCTCGACGACGGGCAGAAGGGCGGCGCGGGTAACGCCGTCATCAAGCACAACCGCGTCTTCAACAACAACAAGTTCTGCAAGAAGAGCGAAGACACCCCGGTGGACACCAAGGGCGGCGGCATCCTGCTGCTCGGTGCGACGCACACGCTGGTGACGCACAACAGCGTGACCGGCAACGCCGGCAAGAAGTTCAACTCGGGCGGCATCGTCGTGCTGAGCGCCAAGGCGCAGACGGGCGGGAGCAACCCCAATTTCGACACGATCTCGTTCAACTCCGCTTTCCGCAACCATCCCGCGGACCTGATCTGGGACCACACCGGAGTCGGCGTGCGGTTCAGGCACAACGCCTGCAGGACGTCAATACCGGGCGGGTTCTGCCACTGAGCTGAGTCGCCACGTCGGCGCCCGGGCATGGAAGACTGCTGGGACGCGGGCGTCCGGCCCGGCATGGCGATCCGGGAGACCGATAGTGAGCTGGGATTACGGACGGCTGGTGGCGGAGGTATACGAACTCGACAAGCCGGTCGGGTCAAGCTTCCCGGGCCTGCGGTACTACACCCGCCAGCTCGCCGGGGTCACCGGGCGCATCCTGGAGCCGGCCACCGGAACGGGCCGCGTCCTGGTCCCGCTGCTCGAGGCGGGCTTCGCGGTCGAGGGCCTGGACGTCTCGCCGGACATGCTGGCCGTCTGCCGTCAGCACTGCCAGGACCGCGGCCTGGATCCGGTGCTGCGCGAGGCCGACATGACCACCTTCGCGGAACCCGGCGCCTACCAGGCGATCATCATCCCGGCGGAGTCCATCATGCTCCTGGACGGCCGCGACGCGGTGCCGCGGGCGCTGGCCGCCTTCCGCGAGTCGCTGTCCCCCGGCGGGCGCCTGATCCTCGATGTCGGGCCGCCCGAGCTGATCACCGGGCCGGAGCCCATGCGCTACTGGGAGCGCGACCCGTACCTGTGGACGCTGCAGGTCATGCACACCGGCTATGACCGGGCGGCCAACCAGACGACCAGCTTTCTGCGGTACGAGAAGTGGCGCGACGGCGGCCTGATTGCCACCGAACTGCAGCGGTTCCGGCTGCAGTACTGGAGCCTGACCGAATTCGATCGTCTCCTGGCCGATGCGGGATTCACCGATATCAGCGTGACCGCCGATTACCGCGATGATCATCGGCCGGGGCCGGACAGCAGAGTCTGGACCTTCCACGCCATCCGGCCCCGGTAAGGTGCGGTCGGCCCGGTGTTCTCGGCGGGTTCAGGTCCGCTGTGCCCGCGCTATGCTGAATGGGTTCGGATGCTGCGGCCGCGGAGGAGTTGCCATGACACTTGCCGCACGCATACTCGTGGCCCGTGCGCAGGCCACCAGCCGGAAGGCCGCCCGCAAGCGGCGGGCCGAACTGGAGCGCGAGATGGCCGGCTACGCGACCGGCTCGGCCCGGTGTGACTTCGAGGCGGTGCTCGACCGGTATCCGGACGGCGTGACGCACGAGCTGCGGTCCATCCTCGGCCGCCAGTACATGGCCGGCCAGGAAACACGGTTTCCCGACATCGGCCGCAACTAGCGCCGCATCGCCTCGTCCCCGGCAGCGGGGCGTGCCGCGACTCTTCTGGCCGGTCCGGCAGGTCTTCATAGCGACGGCAGATCCGGGAACCAGCCCGCCGCCATGCCGGCAGCCATAGGAGGCGACATGCGCAAACTGATCGTGAGCAGCCTGGTCTCACTCGACGGCATCCACGGTGATCCTCAGTCGTGGGTGGGAGATTTCTTCGACGAGCAGGCGGCGCAGGAATCGCTCGCGACGCTGCTCGACAGCGACGCGATGCTGATGGGCAGGAACACCTATGAGTACTTCGCCCCGGCCTGGTCCTCCCCTTCCGGGCCCTACCTGGAGCGGATCAACGAGATGCGCAAGTACGTCTTCTCCTCCACCCTGACGGCGGCCGACTGGAACAACACGACGATCGTCCCCGGCGATCCCATCGCCGCCGTACGGGAGCTCAAGGACGGGGGCGACGGGCACCTTATGATCTACGGTTACGGCCAGCTCGCCCAGGCGCTGCTCGAGAACGGCCTCGTCGACCAGCTGAACTTCGTCATCAACCCGGTCATGGCGGGCGGCGGTGCCCCGCTGTTCCGCCCCGGCAAGCGCACGATCCTGCGCCTGGACTCCGTCACCCAGCGCCGCAACGGCGCGGTCACCCTCTCTTACACTAACGCCTGACGCGGCGGCGCCTGGGAGGCGGTGCTCTGGGAGGATGGCGTGACTGGTGTTTCGCTGAAGGGATCGCTGGATGAGTCGGGTCGTGGTCATCGGGGCTACCGGGCATATCGGCACGTACCTGGT
>DAIOWL010000487.1:0-775 GCA_036758545.1 Streptosporangiaceae bacterium
ACGAACTTGTCCAGCAGGCCGTTGTCGCTGCCGTTGGCCTCGACCGTGGCGTTGGGCATGGCCGCGACGTTGGCCGCGGTGGCCTGCGCGGACTTGCCGGTAGCCGGGTCGAACAGGTAACTCGCCACCGCGTTGTCGCTCTGGTCCTGGTCGATCAGCGCGAAGTCACGGGTGGTCTGGCAGGCCTGGCCGTCCTGGCCGGTGCCGGCCGGCGGGACCGTCAGCGTGCCCTGGGCGATCTCGGCGTTGGCGAGCCGGTAGAAGTTGGCCGCGTTGCACTGTGGCGTCTGGTTGATCAGCGAGTTGCCGTACGCGTCGATGCAGTTGCCCTGCTGCGCGCCCGCGCCCACCAGCGCCAGCGCGTTGCCGTTGAACCCGAGGCTGAGGATGACCTGTGAGCCCGCCGCGATCGTCGGCGGCGTGGGCGCCATGGCCGGGGTCGTGCCCTGGTTGATCACCAGCGGGTTGTAGACCTGGATCTGGCCGTTCGGCGCCAGGATCGTGGCGTCGATGAAGACGCCCTCGGTGCCGCCGTTGGCCCAGGTGCAGCCGTCCCCGAGCACCCACGGCGTGGCCAGGCCCTTGGCGCTGAGCGGACGGTCCGGCACGGTCACCGTGCAGTTCGTCGAGTCCGCCGCCTCGGCTTCGGTCTGGGTAAAGCTGAACGCGTTCCCGGCCGCATCAACCGCGTTCGAGCCGGCTAGGCCGGCGCGGCCCGGGGGGTTGATGGGAGGAATGCCCGCGACCGTGGCTGCGGTCGTCGCCGGTGCGGACG
>DAIOWL010000487.1:875-5669 GCA_036758545.1 Streptosporangiaceae bacterium
CGTTGGCCATCCGGTAGAAGTTGGCCGCGTTGCACTGCGGGGTCTGGTTGATCAGGGAGTTCCCGAGGGCGTCGATGCAGTTGCCCTGCCGCGCGCCCCGCCCGACCAGGGCCACCGCGTTACCGTTGGCCCCGACGCTGAGGATGACCTGCGAACCCCGCGCGATCGTCGGCGGCGTGGGCGCCAGCTCCGGGGTGGTGCCCTGGTCGATCACCAGCGGGTTGTATATCTGGACCTGGCCGTTCGGCGACAGGATCGTGGCGTCGATGAACACGCCCTCGGTGGCGCCGTTGGCCCAGGTGCAGCCGTCGCCGAGCTCCCACGGCGTGGCCAGTCCCTTGGCGGTGAGCGGGCGCGCCGGCACGGTCACCGTGCAATTCGTCGAGTCCGCCGCCTCGGCTTGCGTCTGGGCGAAGCTGAACGCGCCGCCGGCCGCGTCCACCGCATTCGCTCCGGCCAGGCCGGGACGGCCCGGCGGGTTGATGGGAGGAATGCCCGCGACCGTGGCTGCGGTCGTCGCCGGTGCGGACGCCGCCGCTGAGGCGGATGCCGATGGGCAGGGGGCTGCTGCGGCCGAGGCTGACGCCGGGGCGCTCGCACTAGGCGCGGCAGCGCTCGCACTAGGCGCGGCAGCGCTCGCTGCGGCGGCCGGGGCGCTGGCACTGGCCGCGGCCGTGGCGCAGTCGCCCAGGGCCGACTGGGCAATCGTCGTAGTGTTACCGCCGGAAACGGCGATGATGATTCCGAGAGTCAGGCCCAGTGCCATCGGAATGGCGAGAGGTACCGCGATACGCGCCGCGCGGCTGTTCCTGCGACGGCGCTGTGCGGCCCCGTGCCCGCTGAGCATTCAATCCACCTCCATGGGGGAAGTCCCCTGTGACGCTCCCGGTGCATCACGGTAGACCTGCGCGTTTCGGCACGATCGGCAAATTCTGAAGATCCGCTCCACGTAAGGATTTTTTAAGGACTAGAGGAGGGTTCTACGTGGACCTCTGAAATTCCTTGCGAAGTCCTTACGTCGCAGGTGAGGGACGAAATGGAGGCACCGAGATAACCCCGTGATACGCGGTTGCAGGTGCGGCGGGGCACGCAACCGATTGCGGGACCGGGCCCGCGGATGGCGCGGTTATTACGCGGAGACGGCGAAGGTGGCCCCGGATTCCCGGGGCCACCTTCGGCCATGGAGCTGATTGATTCTCGGCGGGCACCCGCTCAGGCGCTGGCGCCGCCGATCAGGGTGCTACATGTGCCCGCGCCGGCCCATCATGAAGTTGCCGCGGTTGCGTGCGCCGCCACCGCCTCGGCCGGCCACGGCGCCCCTGGTGGTGCCGGTGACCGTAGCGGTCTGCTGCGCGGTGTTGAACGTCGCATCGGTCGCGACGCCGTTGCCGTCGAGCGTCAGCGTGACCGGGTTGGTCAGGCCGAAGTTCTGGCAGTTCAGGTTGCCGAACGAGCCGCTCAGCCGGGCCGCCAGGAAGTTGGCCAGGTTGTTGCCGAGCGCCGGGACGGGCGAGGCGGTGCCGGTTTCCATGGCCGCGTCCAGCTTCAGCCTGGGCGCCTGGATGTTGACCATGTTCTGGCAGTACCGGGCCGCGTTCCGGCTGGTGTTGGTGGTGGCCGCGAGCCGCGGCTGGTCGGTCTCGACCCGGTAGGCGTTGGTCTTGCCGATGCTGAAGTTGCCGCCGACCAGCAGTTGCGGGTCGCTGACCGCGAGCAGCGCGATCGTGCCCTTCTGGTTGGCCCGGGCGGACAGCTCGTTCAGCGCCTGCGACGCGCTCGACCCGTTCGGGTTGGTGGGGTTGGGGGCCGTGAACGGCGTGCAGCCGAGCGCGGGATCCACGAACTTGTCCAGCAGGCCGTTGTCGCTGCCGTTGGCCTCGACCGTGGCGTTGCCCATGGCCGCCTGGTTGGCCGCGGTGGCCTGCGCGCTCTGGCCGGTGGCCGGGTCGAACAGGTAGCTCGCCACCGCGTTGTCGCTCTGATCCTGGTCGATCAGCGCGAAGTCACGCGTGGTCTGGCAGGCCTGGCCGTCCTGGCCGGTGCCGGTGGCCGGGACCTTCAGGATGCCGCGCATGATCTCGGCGTTGGCCATCCGGTAGAAGTTGGCCGCGTTGCACTGCGGGGTCTGGTTGATCAGCGAGTTGCCGAACGCGTCGATGCAGTTGCCCTGCTGCGCGCCCGCGCCCACCAGCGCCAGCGCATTGCCGTTGAAGCCGAGGCTGAGGATGACCTGTGAGCCCGCCGCGATCGTGGGTGCCACCGGCGCCACGGCCGGGGTGGTGCCCTGGTTGATCACCAGCGGGTTGTACACCTGGAGCTGGCCGTCCGGCGCCAGGATGGTGGCGTCGATGAACACGCCCTCGGTGCCGCCGTTGGCCCAGGTGCAGCCGTCCCCGAGGACCCAGGGCGAGGCCAGCCCCTGGGCGGTGAGCGGGTTGGCCGGCACCGATACCGTGCAGTTCGTCGAGGCCGCGGCCTGGTCCGCGTTCTGGGTGAAGCTGAACGCGTTCCCGGCGGCGTCCACCGCGTTCGCCCCGGCCAGGCCGGCCCGGTTCGCCGCGTTGTTCGGCGGGATGGCGAAGTCAGCCGCGGTCGCAGGGTTGGTGGCGGCCGCTGAGCCGGATGCCGACGGGCAGGGCGCCGGCGCAGCCGAACTCGCTGCCGCGGAAGCACTGGCCGCGGGAGCACTGGCGGCCGGGGCGCTGGCCGGAGCGCTGGCCGCGGCCGAGGCGCACGAGCCCAGGGCCGACTGCGCGATCGTCGTCGAGTTACCGCCCGAGACGGCGATAATGATCCCGAGAGTCAGGCCCAGTGCCATCGGAATGGCGAGAGGGACCGCAATACGCGCCGCACGGCTTTTATTGCTGCGACGGCGCCATGCGGACCGATGCCCGCTGAGCATTCAATCCACCTCCATGGATGTCCGCTGTGCTGCTCCCGGTGCCTCACCGTAGACCGCCCTGGGGCCGGTATTTGAGAATTCTGCAGATTCGCGTTTTGTCCGGTTTTAATGCCCGAACTGCGCCGAACCTTGGAGATTAATTGCCAAGCCCTTACGTCGCAGGTAAGGGAGTACTTGCGCAAGGCGAAATTCCTCCGTGATAGGCGGGCGGGCGTCGCAGCTCCGCCGCCCGGCCCAGGTCGGAGACAGACGGTAGTTATTACGGTTCGGACCGTGATCAGCAGATCTTGCGGTGAGGTTACGAGCGCGGCAGGCTGGCGGGACGGCGTGATCGGGTCGGCCGCGAGGGCGCCGCCGGATATTCAAAATGCCGGGAAGGCGTACGAATGGCCCGGATGAACGGGCAGAACGGTACGCAGGGCCGGATAACTCGCTGCTTTCCGGGGGAGCCTGGCCCGGCGTCGCGCCGTCCGCGGCTTCCTGCACTCCTTCGGCTATATAAACGGCTTGCGAGAAACCATCCAGGACACTCCGGCAGCGCGCCAGCATGGTGGCTGACTGCTGCCTATGCTCGTCAGGAAAGAAATCCCGCTCACGGATCTTCGCCAGCCAGCGCGCTAGTTTCTCGAGGTCCTGCTCGCCTTCTTCCATTTCGGCGAACGTGTACTTCCCGGCGTGGGTTTCCTTGCTGATCTCGTCGAGAAAAGCGGTACAGCGCTCGGTGAACTCGTCATACTCGCGGGCCCGGTCGCCCTGGAAACGCTGTACGATCGCTTCGTCTACATCCGGTGCGGAGTCTGGGATATTCAATATGAATGCCGTGCCGCCTTGCCCGAGAATGACTTCTCGCAATTGCTCGAAGAACGTCGCGTGACTATCGGTCTCCGGCAGCACCCAGGCGCCATTCACCATCGTGGTCGCGCCGGCGGCCCGCAGGCGGCGCCACAGTGCCACCCGCGCGCTGGACGGCCTGCTAGGGAGCTGGGCCAGGAACAGCAGCCAGCCTGGTGAGGAGCTATCCGCGTCCATGTACACGCAACACCTGTCTCATGCCAGAGCATCGTCGCACGACGAAACACATATTACAACCGGCAAGTCACGGCGCCAATCAGTCCTGATAGCGCCCCAGGGCAACACCTATTACATGTCAACGAGCAACATTTATCACAAACTGCATGTCAGGGCGCCTTTTCGCGGGAACTCTTGACAGCTGGATTATGCCGTTTTACGCTGCCCGAAATACGGTATCCGAAGGACGGGGACGCCTTTCGAGATCGGCATCGCCCGGCCAGCCTTTAGTGCTTGCCGCGATCATCCTTACTGACAGGATTTCCGCCGCAGACGTTCCCGCCTGACCTCGGGAGGTCGAAATGGGTTTCCTGCTCCTAGGCATCGACAGCCTGATCGCGTGCATCGCGGTCGGCCCGATCATCAGCCGGCGGTGGTCCGTGCCGTTCGCCGCGCTGTTCGGTATCTGCGACGGCGGAGGGTTCCTGCTCGGGTCGGCCTTGCACTGGCAGGTCCCGGACAATGTCGGCACCATCCTCACCACGGCGGTACTGCTCGCCCTTGGCCTGTACTGGATCGGGGTCGCGATCTTCGCCCGAACGACGCAGGTGAACTCCTCGCGCGGGCTGGTCTGGGCCCTGCCGTTCGCGCTGACCATCGACAACATCACCTTCGGCCTGGTCGGCGACCACCCGGGCGCCATTCTCGCGCAGGCCGGCGAGCAAGCGCTGTCGAGCGCGCTACTGGCCAGCATCGGGCTCATCGTCGGCCTCGGGCTCGCGCGCGCCTTCCCGGCCACCCGGCGCCACGCAGCGGTCGCCAACGGAGTCGCCGGGGGCGCCCTGATCCTCGCGTCCGGCGTCCTGCTGATGGTCGGCTAACCC
>DAIOWL010000488.1:0-5668 GCA_036758545.1 Streptosporangiaceae bacterium
TACGCCTTCGCCCGGTTCCGCTTCCTCGGCCGGACCGCGCTGTTCGCGGTGATCATGGCCACGCTCATGGTGCCGTTCCAGGTCACGATGATCCCGCAGTTCATCATCACAAAGTGGCTCGGGGTGCACGTGCTGGCCGCGGTGGGGATCAACCACATCGGCGCGCTCATCTTGCCCAACGCGGCCACCGCGTTCGGCATCTTCTTCCTCCGCCAGTTCTTCCGCACGCTGCCGCTGGAGTACGAGGAATCGGCCCGGGTCGACGGGGCCAGCCGGCTCACCGTGCTGATCAGGATCGTGCTGCCGCTGGCCACGCCGGCCCTGGCCACGCTGGCCGCGCTGACGTTCCTCGACTCCTGGAACAACTTCCTGTGGCCGCTGATCGCCATCACCTCCACGAACCAGATGACGCTGCCGCTCGGCCTGGCCACGTTCCAGGGCGCTCACCAGACCGAATGGACGCTGCTGATGGCCGCCAACGTGATGAGCCTGATCCCGATGCTGTGCATCTTCTTCCTGGCCCAGCGGCATTTCATCCGCTCGGTGGCCGCCACCGGGCTGGCCGGGACGTGAACAGGTTGGACAACAGAGATGAGGAATCAGTGACGCAGGAGGACATCACCGCGGGAAGTCGCACCGCGCAGGAGGTGGCTTCTCAGCCCGCCTGCTGGCGGCACGCGGCCCGGCTGGCCGCGGACGTGGCGGGCTCGCTGCCGGCCCCGGGCGAACGGGTGGCGGTCGCGGGCTGCGGCACGTCCTGGTTCATGGCGCAGTCCTACGCGGCGGCAAGGGAGCAGGCCGGGCACGGCGAGACCGACGCGTTCGCCGCCTCGGAGATGCCGGCCGGCCGGCGCTACGACCGGGTCCTGGTGCTGTCCCGGTCCGGTACCACCACGGAGATCGTGCAGCTGCTCGGCCGGCTAGCCGGCACCGTGCCCACGGTGGCGATCACCGCGGCCGCGCTGTCCCCGGTGGGGCAGGCCGCCGGCGAGGTCATCGACCTGGGCTTCGCGGACGAGGAATCCGTGGTGCAGACCAGGTTCGCCACCACCGAGCTGGCCCTGCTCCGGGCGCACCTGGGCCACGATCCTCGCCCGGCGGCCGACGCGGCCGAGCGGGTGCTGGCCGCGCCGCTACCGACCGAGATGCTGGCCGCGGACCAGTTCACTTTCCTCGGCACCGGCTGGACCTACGGGCTGGCCAACGAGGCCGCGCTGAAGCTGCGCGAGGCGGCCGGGCTGTGGACCGAGGCCTACCCGGCCATGGAGTACCGGCACGGGCCGGCCGCGGTGACCGGCGAGCGCAGCGTGGTGTGGCTGTTCGGCCCGCCGCCGGACGGGCTGGCCGGCGAGATCGCCGCGGCCGGCGGAACCGCCTGGATCGGCGAGGAGGACCCGCTGGCCGAGCTGGTCCGGGTGCAGCTGGTCGCGGTCGCGGCGGCACGGGCCCGCGGACTGGACCCGGACCGGCCGCGCAACCTGGCCCGCTCGGTCATCCTCGGTACTCCGTGATCATCGTCGTCTGCCTCAACCCGGCGCTGGACGTCACCCACCACCTCGACGCGGTGGACTGGGGCGGGGTGAACCGGCCCCGCGCGGTGAGCGCTCGGCCCGGCGGCAAGGGCCTCAACGTGGCCCGTACGCTGCACGCGCTCGGCGTGGACGTGCTGGTGCTCGGGCTGGCCGGCGGCATCACCGGGGCCGGGGTGGAGGCGGCGCTGCGCGAGCGATGCGTGCCGGCCGCGCTCACCCCGGTCGCCGGGGAGACCCGGCGCACCTTCAGCGTGGTCGACGACAGCAGGGTGACCGCGTTCTACGAGCCCGGCCCGACGGTCAGCGAGGAGGAGTTCGCCGCGTTCCGCCGCGGGTACGAGCAGGCGCTGGATCGAGCCGCCGCCGTGGTGCTGTGCGGCAGCCTCCCGCCAGGGCTGGGGCCTGCGGCCTATGCCACCCTGATTCAGGCGGCCGGGATACCCGCGGTGCTGGACACTCACGGCGAGGCGTTGCGGCTGGGGGCAGCCGCGGGCGCCGCCATCGTGAAGCCGAACCTGGCCGAGCTCGAGTCGTTGACTGGACACAAGCTGGCCACCCCGGATGAGGTGATCGCCGCGGGCGGACAGCTCCGCGGGGCCCAGGCCGTGGTGGTCACGCTCGGCCCGGACGGATTGCTGGCCACGACCGGCGACGGCTGCTGGCGGGTCCGGGCGCCCGCCGCAGTGACCGGGAACGCGACCGGCGCGGGCGACGCGGTGGCCGCGGCACTAGCCCACGGATTGGTCCTCGGCCGGCCCTGGGACGAGCGGCTGCGGCACGCCGCGGCGCTGGGCGCGGCGACCGCCGCGGCCCCGGTCGCCGGGGAGTTCCGCCGCCAGGACTACCTCGGCGCGCTGACCGCGGTCACGGTCGAGGAGGTCCGCTGATGCCGCTGGCCACCATGGGCGAGATCATCGGCCCGGCCCGGGCCGCGGGCCGCGGCGTGGGCGCGTTCAACGTCATCGGCATCGAGCACGCCGAGGCGATCGTCGCCGGGGCCGAGGCGGCCGACGCTCCGGTGGTGCTGCAGATCAGCGAGAACTGCGCCGCCTGGCACGGCGCGCTGGAGCCGATCGCCCGGGCCTGCCTAGCCGTGGCATGGGCGGCCGCGGTGCCGGTCGCGGTGCACCTGGACCACGCGTCCGGCGCGGAGCTGGTCCGGGCGGCGTCCGCGTTCGGCCTCGGATCAGTCATGTACGACGCGTCCCGGCTCCCGTACGCCGACAACGTCCGGGCCACCGCCAAGATCGCCGCGTGGTGCCATGACCGGGGGATCTGGGTCGAGGCGGAGCTCGGCGAGGTCGGCGGCAAGGACGGCGTGCACTCCCCCGAGGCGCGCACCGATCCGGACCAGGCGGCTGGCTTCGTCGCGGCCACCGGGGTGGACGCGCTAGCCGTCGCGGTGGGCAGCTCACACGCCATGCTGACCAAAGACGCGGTCCTCGACCTCGGCCTGATCGCCAGGCTCCGCCGGGCCGTCGGCGTCCCGCTGGTGCTGCACGGCTCGTCCGGCGTGCCAGACGACGACCTGGCCGCCGCGATCCGGGGCGGCCTGACGAAGATCAACATCGCGACCCAGCTGAACAAGGTGTTCACCGCGGCGGTCCGGGACTACCTGGCGGCCGAGCCGGCGGTGGTTGATCCGAGAAGGTATGGTTCGGCCGGACGTGACGCGATCGCGCCCGAAGTAACCCGGCTGCTCGGTGTGCTGAAAGGAGGAGCCGGTGAGCCGTTATCGCCGGTGGAACGAGCTGCTCGAGCTGCTGGGCTCGCGGGGCCAGCTCCAGGTGGAGGACGCGGCCAAGGCGCTGAACGTGTCCGCGGCCACTATCCGCCGGGACTTCGACGAGCTGGCCAGCCAGCAGATGCTGACCAGGATCCGCGGCGGCGCCGTGGCCGAGGGGGTCAACTACGACCTGCCGCTGCGCTACAAGACCGAGCGGCACCCGTCCGAGAAACAGCGCATCGGGGCGCTGGCCGCCAGCATGGTCCGGGCCGGCCAGGTCGCGGGTCTCAACGGGGGAACCACGACGACCGAAGTGGCGCGGGCTCTGGCCACCCGTTCGGATCTAGGATCGGCGGGCCCGTCCCCCACCGTCACCGTGGTCACCAACGCGCTGAACATCGCGACCGAACTGGCCATCAGGCAGCACATCAAGATCGTGACCACCGGCGGGGTGGCCCGGCCGCAGTCCTACGAGCTCACCGGGCCGCTGGCCACCGGCGTGCTGGAGCAGGTCACGCTGGACGTGGCCTTCCTGGGCGTAGACGGGATCGACGCGGTGGCCGGGGCGACCGCGCACCACGAGGGCGAGGCGAGCATCAACCGGCTGATGGGGCGGCAGGCCCGCCAGGTGATCATCGTGGCGGACAGCTCCAAGGTGGGGCAGCGCGCCTTCGCCAGGATCTGCACCCCGGCCGAGATCGACGTGCTGGTCACCGACGCCGGGATCGCCGCCGAGGACGCGGCCCGGCTGCAGGACGCCGGGGTCGACGTTGTCACGGTATGACCTGGTGGTCCTGGGTGACTGCAACCCGGACGTGCTCGTCCTCGGCGACGACGTCGACCCCGCGTTCGGCCAGCAGGAGAAGCTGGTGGACGGGATCTCGCTGGTCATCGGGGGTTCGGCCGCGATCACCGCGGTGGCCGCGGCGCGGCTCGGGCTGCGGGTCGCGCTGGCCGCCGCGGTCGGCGCCGACCCCGCGGGTGAGTTCATGCGGGACCAGCTGGCCGCCGAGGGGGTCGACGTCAGCTTCGTCGCGGTCCGCGAGGACGCGCCGACCGGGATGACGGTGGCGCTGTCCCGCGGCGAGGACCGGGCCATCTTGACCGCGCTGGGCGCGGTGGCCTCGCTGACCGCGGCCGACGTCCCGGAAGCGCTGCTGGCCGGCGCGGGGCACGTGCACGCCAGCTCGTGGTTCCTGCTCCAGGATTGCCTCGGGCCCGGGCTGGGGGCGTTGTTTTCCGCCGCCCGTTCGGCCGGTGTCATGACGTCCCTGGACACCAACTGGGATCCGTCCGGACGGTGGGCCAGCCCGGACCTGTCCGCCGCGATCGCGCAGGCCGGCCTGCTGCTGCCGAACGAGGCGGAAGCGATACGCCTGGCCGGGGCGGATGACCTGGACGCCGCCGTCTCGGCCCTGGTCGCGGCCGGGCCGCGGGTGGTGGTCAAGCTGGGCGAGCGCGGGGCCCTGTGCGCGGACGGGCGTTTGCGATGCCTGGTCAGCCTGCCGCCGGTGACGCCGGTCGACGCTACCGGCGCCGGCGACTGCTTCAACGCCGGCCTGATCGCCGGGCTGCTGGACGGGCTGGAGCTGCCTCAGGCGGCCGCGCTCGGCTGCGCCTCCGGCGCGCTGTCCACCGGCGCGCCCGGCGGCACCGCCAGCGCGCCCTCCCGGGCCGCCGCGGCGGAATTGGCCGCGGCCGCCATCCTCACCTAGCTCCAGTGGCCGGCCAGGGCGGGGATGACGGCGTCGGCGTAGGCGTCGAAGGCGGCGGCGAGGTCCTCCGGGCTTTCGGTGTCGCTGGCCTGCCAGTCCTTGTTGGCCAGGAACACCATGGCCCCGATCACCGCGGCCAGCACGCGGGGGCGGCGGTCGGCGACCGGGTCGACGCCTTCGCGGCGGGCCAGCACCTCGATGATCTCGTCGTCGTGGTCGTGGACCGAGCGTAGGTAGGCGGCCAGCAGCGTGGGCGTGGAGTCGATGAGCCGCATCGCCGCCAGGTAGGCCGTCAGGCTGCCGGCGCTACCGTGCAGGTCGAGGATCGAGCTCTGCAGCGCGTGCCGGGCCGCGGTGAGCGGCTCCTCGTCGGCCGGCCGGGCGGCCAGCGCCGCGGCGAAGGCGGCCGCGCCATCCCGGATGAACGACAGCACCAGGTCTTCCTTGCTGGCGAAGTAGCGGAAGAAGGTCCGCTCGGAGACGTCCACCGCGTCGGTGATCTCGTGCACCGCAGTGCGGTCGTAGCCCTTGGCGGCGAACAGTTCCATGGCTGCCGCGAACAGCGCGTCCCTGGTGCGCTGCTTCTTGCGCTCCCGCCGCCCCTGGTCGGGATCGACTGCCGGGGACGTGATCTGCGTCACGGCGCGGCCGCCCTGATCATGAGCCTGATCGTGCTGCGGGAGACCCCGCGCTCG
>DAIOWL010000489.1:0-5653 GCA_036758545.1 Streptosporangiaceae bacterium
GCTCGCGGTGAGCGTGGTCTGTTTCGGCGCGTTCATGGGCCAGCTGGACGCCAGCGGTCTACTGGGTCAACGTTCCCGTCGGCATCGTGGCCGTGGTCGCCGGGCGCTACCTGCTGCCGCGGACCCGGCAGTTCAGTCCGCCGGGCAGGTTCGACGGGCCGGGCACCGCGCTGCTGGTGACCTCGACCAGCGCGCTTCTGCTCGCGCTCTCCGCGGTGTCCGGACTGAGCCTGCCGGCCTGGCTGGCCGCTCTGCTGGCGGTCCTCGCCCTGGCGGCGGCGGCCGCGTTCGTCCGGCGGGAGGCCCGCACCCGGCACCCGCTCATCCCGGTGCGGTTGCTCAGGTCCCGGCCGCTGGCGTTCGGTCTCGCCGGCGCCGCCTGCGGCTACCTCGCGCTGTTCGGGCCGCTGGTGCTAATCCCGCAGGTCCTGGCGAGCGGGCCGGGTGACGCAGCCCGGACCGGCCTGCTACTGTCCGCCCTTCCGTTCGGCTTCGGACTGGCCGCGCTCCTCGGCGACCTGCTGCTGCCAAAAACCTGGAACGACCGGCGCCGCGGCCTAGTCGGCGCGCTCCTGACCTGCGCGGTCATGGGCGCGTCGGTCGTCGTGCCGGTGAGCCAGGCCACCGTCGTGCCGCAGCTCGCCCTGGCCGGCCTGGGCCTGGGCATCTTCGTGCCCGCGAACAACACGATGATCATGCGCGGTGCCGCCGATTCGTCCGCCTCCCTGGTCGGCGGCCTGGTCAGCATGGCCAGGGGGATCGGCACCGCGTTCGGTATCTCGCTGATGGCGCTGGCCTGGCACCTCGGTAGCCATAGTTATCAGGCCGGCAATCCTGGGTACTCTGGGTCAGAACAGGCACGGCCAGCGTTCGCCGTGCTCGCGGTCGTAGCCGCGACGGCCGCCGCGATCGCGCTGGCCAGCCGCGCGCGGGCGCGGAAACCGGCGGAGCGGCCGAGGGAGGGGAGCCCGTCAGGTGCAGACCACTGAGGGACACTCAGCGCAGCAACCCGGCGTGCAGCCCGGCCCAGTTGATGCTGGCCCAGATCAGCCCGGCCCGATTGATGCAGGCGCGGATCAGGCCGGTGGCGAGCAGATCGGCCCGGAGCTGGCCGATATCGTGTCCCGGCTGCGCCGGGCCATGCGCCGGGCGGCGCGCGCCGCCGACCCCGCCCTCGGCCTTTCCGTGGCTCAGCTCGAGCTGCTTTCCTGCATTACCGAACACCCCGGGATCAGGCCGGGCCAGCTCGCCCGGATGCTCCGGCTGGCGCCGAGTTCAGTGGCCACCCTGCTCGGCGGGCTGCAGTCGGCGGGGTACGTGATGCGCACGCCCGGCGCCGACAGCGACAGCGACCGCCGCACCGTCAGCCTGAACCTGTCCGAGGCGGGAGCGCAGGCGGTGTCCCGCTGGCACCGGGTGAACGAGGACATCATCCGGGCGGCCCTGGCCGAGCTGCCGCGTCGCGACCAGGCCACCTTGCGCGACGCCGCGCCCGCCCTGCGCGACCTGACCGTCTCCATCGACGCCCAGGCCGACTAGCATGGTCACCCTCTACGATGTCGCCCGCCGAGCCGCCGTTTCCATCGCGACGGTCTCGCGAGTCGTACACGGCCAGGACCGGGTCCGCGAAGCGACCAGGATCCGGGTGCAGCAGGCCATCGAGGAACTCGGCTACGTCCCCGACGGCGCCGCCCAGAGCCTATCCAGGCGCCGCAAGGACATCATCGGGATGATGTGCGTGGAGCGGGAGACAGCGGGAGAGCACGACGTCGAGACCGAGTGCCTGCTGTACTACGACGAGGTCCAGCGCGGCGTACAGGAGCAGATCCGCAGCAGCCAGTGGCTGCTGCTCAGCAGCTTCATAAGGGCAGATAGGGCCGGCGAGCCGGACCTTTCCCGCCTGAACCGTCTGTCGGGCAAGGTCGACGGGATCCTCGTCGGCGAAGGGTTCGCCGGCTCCCGGTCCATCCAGCGCCTCGCCGCACGGCTTCCCGTCGTCATCATCGCCGGGACACCCGGCGCCCAGGCCGCCGACGTGGTGGCCGCCGACAACTTCTCCGGCGCGGCCGCCCTCATCACGCACCTCATCGCCGACCACGGCAGGCAGCGCCTGTTCCACGTCGGGGGCCCGCCGAACTCTCCCGACGCGATCCAGCGGCGGCTCGCCCTCGACCACACGCTGCGCAACCACCCGCAATGCCAGCTCATCGGCTCCGCCCAGGGAATCTTCAGCGTCGCCAGCGGCGAGCAGGCCGGGAAAGAACTACTCGCCAGACACCGCGCCGCACGGCCGGACGCCGTGGTGTGTGCCAACGACCAGATGGCCATCGGCGTGCTGCGCACCCTCACCGCAGCCGGCGTCCGCGTCCCCGACGAGATCGCCGTGACAGGCTTCGATGACCTCTATCCCGCCCGCGTGGCCGATCCGCCGCTCACGACCGTCCGCCAGCCGATGCGCACCCTCGGGGAGCAGGCCTGTGCCCGCCTGCTCGACCGCATCGCCCGCCCGGGCCTCAGCCCCGCCGTGCAACTGCTGCCCACCGAACTCGTACTGCGGTCAAGCTGCGGCTGCCCGCCCGGTCCGGCAACCCGCCAGGCCGTCAAGACCATCAGGCCAGCGCACGCGAACTAGCTTGGTGCCCTGCGATCGCTGTCTACGGGGCGGCTCGGAACCCGCTCGCCGCGACAACCAGGCCGCCCGCCGGGCCGGGCGGACCCGGCGAGCACCTGGTCGTGGCCTACGATTTGGCGGTGAGTTCTCCGCTGATTGTCCGCCCGGCACGGGTTCAGGACGTCAGGCAGATGGCGCGCGTGCATGTGCGGTGCTGGCAGGAGACGTATCGCGGGCTCATGCCGGACGCCGTGCTCGACGACCCGGGCTTCCCGGCTGCCCGGGAGCGGATGTGGACTGATGTCCTGACCAGCGAGCGTTATCGCCAGAACCGCGTGGCTGTCGCCGAGCGGGATGGCGAGCTGGCCGGGATCGCCATGTCAGGGCCGCCCGAGGACGTCACCGGCGCGTGGATGAGGCAGCTGTACGTGCTCTACGTGTACGCAGCCGACCACGGCACGGGCGCAGGGGAAGCGTTGCTGGAGGCCGTCATCGACTCATCGGAGCCAGCGGCGCTTTGGGTCGCCGATCCTAACCCTCGCGCGCAGGCGTTCTACCGCAAGCACGGCTTCGCTGCCGACGGGACGGCCCGGCTCGAGGACGGGGTGCGGGAGATCCGCATGGTCCGCAGCGTGCCGCACGGCCCATGATCATAGCCAGACAGTCACAGCGGCACCATCAGCATCACGCGCGCAGGTCATTGACCAGATTGGTCACGCCGGTTTCGTCGCCGCCGCCGACGTTGGACAGCACCTGTAGCTGTTCCGCCTGCTGGTCCGTCGACCGGCCCAGGTCGCGGACCGCGACGACGGTCTTCACCGAGCCGAGGTCGTGCTGCAGGCCGGTTAGCCAGGTAACGTCCGCGGCGGTGAGGGTCCCCTGGCCGGCCGCCGCGACGACCGGGACCGGAATGAGATTGGTCGATCCGAACGGGGCGGCGAGCTGCGCCGCCTGCTCGCTGGGAGCATTCGCGGGCAAGAAGGCGCTGTTGTTGCCCTGCGTGACGCTGCTGAGCGAGGGCAGGAATTTCGGTACCGCGAAGCCCGCGATCAGCCAGGCCGCGATGACGACCCAGCGAAATTTGACGGCGAACGCGCCGATTCCCCCGAATATGGCGTGGATGCGCACGCCGCCAGCTTACAAACAAGCCATGTCCTCGAGGTCAGCCGGACTAGCGCCTCGCCTAGGCCAACAGATGGGGATCTTGTAGTCCAGCGGGACGCAGATGATCTTCTGAAGCGATCATCGGCTAACGTCCAGGTTACCTGGAGGTAGGTTCCAGTAAATCTCCAGATAGGTCACTGATTATCCATATGGCTCCTTCCGGTGCCACGCCATTCGAGGCGCGCCGGAAGGCGCTCAAGAGCGTGCCCCGCCGGTAAGCCCCTCAAGCCCTGGCCGGTGGGGCACGCTCGCCAACCTGATCAGGGACAGCGGGACGATATCGTTCGGAACCATGCCGTTGATCAGCGTCGTCATCCCGGTGCACGGGGTGGAGGACTACCTGGACCGCTGCCTGGACTCGGTGCTCGTGGATTCCGCGGCCTCGCTCGAGGTGATCGCCGTCGACGACGCGTCCCCCGACCGCTGCGGCGCGATCCTGGCCGCCCGGCAGGACCCGCGGCTGCGGGTGCTGACCACGACGACCGCGGCCGGTCCCGGACCCGCCCGGGACCTGGGCGCCAAGGAGGCGACGGGGGAGTACGTCTGGTTCGTCGACGGGGACGACGAAGTGGCGGACGGCGCCCTGGCCGCGGTGACCGGGGCACTGACCAGGTTGCGGCCCGACGTTCTGGTGATCGACTTCGAGAACCTGTACCCGGACGGATCGGTGAGCCCGAGCGGCGGCGCGGCGTACCTGCGCGGGCCGGAAGCCGGGACGCTCGCCGATCATCCTGCGCTCATCCACCTGACCATGACGGCGTGGAGCAAGGTGTTCCGCCGCGATTTCCTGGCCGGCCTGGGCGTCTCGTTCGGCTCCGCGGGCCCCGCCCCGCACGAGGACGTGCCGGTCACCACGCTGGCCCTGCTGACCGCCAGGCAGATCGGCGTGCTGGACCGCGTCTGCTACCGCTACCGCCGGTCGCGCCGCGGCTCGTACCTGGCCGCGGTCAGCGACGCCAACTTCAATATCTTCGGGTCATATCAGCAGGTCTTCAATTATTTTTCCGAACGGGCCGAACTCCGCGCCCCGGTAACGCCACCTGCTGTTTACGCGGCGGTATTCGAGCGCGCCATCTGGCACTACACCACGCTGATTCCGCTGGTGCCCCGGCGCCGTCGCCGGGAATTCTTCCACCGGATGTCAGCCGACTTCCGCCGCTGGCGGCCCGACGGGTTCCGCTTCCCGCCGGGCCCGCGCGGGGTGAAGTTCCGGCTGGCCGCACGCGATGCTTACTGGGCGTACGCGCTCCTTGACCCGGTGAACCGGCTGCGCGTCGGGCTGCGTTCAAACACATGACAGGCTGGGCCAAGGTCCATGATCTCGGGCGTTCTCCGCCGTAAGCTTGCCGTCGATGAACCTCTAAGGGGTTGAGCGATATGCGCCATCTAGTGGGTGTGATGCTCGCGATCGTCATGGCCGCCGCGCTGTTCTTCGCGGCGTCATGGGGATACCTGAAGCTGCTTATCGGGCCCGCCGGGATCGGGCGGCTGCCCGCCGGCGGCGGTTCCCTCCTGCATAACCACGCCGTGCTCGAGGGGTTCGGCGCCATGCTGGGAGTGGGCCTGCTCGCCGGGCTGCTGATCGCCGTGCCGCGGATCTCGCCGCTCGCGGCCGGGCTGCCCGGCCTCGCCCTGCTCGCCTGGACCGGGCTGTACCTGTTCAGCGTCCGGCACGCGGTTCAGTACATCCCGCTCAAGTCACGGCCCTTTGGCACCGGCTTCGAGGCCCTGCTCTTCGACGGGGTGCTAGCCCTAGTCGGAATGGCCATGGTCATCCCGCTGTTCGTCCCGTCCCGGTGGCGGGGCAGGCGCGAGGTCAGCGAGCCGGAGCCGTACGCGGGCACCACGGCCAGCTTCCCCGACCTGCAGGCCACCCAG
>DAIOWL010000490.1:0-1864 GCA_036758545.1 Streptosporangiaceae bacterium
GATGCCCAAACGGGTTCGTCCCTACGGCTCGGCGGAAGACGCCGAGGCGGCCGGTCTCGGCCGCAGCCGGCCAGGAACCGCAGGTGAGGACGTGAGCGAGCCGGGCGGCATGATGACGATGCGGGATATCGCGGATCAGGCCGCCGAGGCGATCCGGGCGCTCCGGGACCTGACCTCCGGCGGGAGTGCCTTCGCCGGGCTCGACGACACCCGCGAGGTCATCGCGAGCCTGGAACGGGTGGGCCAGGACCTGCCGCAGCTGTGCGAGCAGCTGGCCAGGATCCTGGTCGTGCAGCGCGAGGAAAGCCAGCTCGCCGCCGGCGCCGGCCAGGATCCTGACTTCTGGGTGGTGGAGGCGGTGGAGGCTCTCGCGGCGGCGGGGCAGGCCGCGGACATGATGACCGCCGCCCTGGCCCAGGCGGGCAAGACGGCGGGAGAGCTCAGGCCGGCCCGCTGAGCCCCGTGGCCTGAGCCGAGGTCAGGGCCGCGGCGACACGCTCGACCATCTCGGTGAGGATGGGCTGCGGCGTGGCGAAGTTGAGCCGGAAGGATCCGGCGCCGCCATCGCCGAAGGCAGGCCCGTCCACCACCGTGACCTGCGCGGCGTTGATGAGCTCGCCCGGCGTGACTGGCAGGTTCATCGCGGTGCAGTCGAGCCAGGCCAGGTACGTGCCATCGGGCGGGCGGTAGCGCACCTGAGGCAGGTGCCTGTCGATCAGGCCGGTCAGCAGGCAGCGGCTCTCGTCCAGGTAGCCGAGGATCTCGTCCAGCCATACTTCGCCGTGCCGGTACGCGGCGATGTTGGCGGCGACGCCGGGATTGCTCGCCCCGTGCGCGGCGAAGAAACCCATCTCCTCCCAGCGCTGCCGGTCGGCCTCGCTGGTGAGGATGACCTGCGCGCACTTGAGGCCGGGCAAGTTCCAGCCCTTCGAGGCGGAGGTGGCGGTCAGGGTGTGCGCCGCGGCCGTGTCCGACGTCGACGCGTACGGGACGTGGCGCATGCCCGGATAGACGAGCGGGCCGTGGATCTCGTCGGCGAAGACGCGGCCGCCGTGCCGGTCCACGACGGCGGTCAGCTCGGTCATCTCCTGTTCGGTGAAGACCCGGCCGAGCGGGTTGTAGGGGTTGCAGAAGATGACCAGGTGGCCGCCGGCGCGGAAGGCGTCGGAGATCGCGTCCAGGTCCAGGGTGAAGAAGCCGTTGTCATCACGCATCCGGACCTGGATGATGTCGCGGCCGATGAAGCCGGGCACGGAGAGGAACGGCATGTAGGCGGGCGTGGGCAGGATAACCGGTGAGTCAGGGCGGGAGAAGCGGGTGATCGCGATCTCCAGCGCCTTGAGCACGTCGGGGACGTGGTGGATCAGCGCGGGGTCGGTATCCCAGCCGTAGCGGCGCTTCTGGAATTCCGCGCAGGCCGCGGCCAGCTCGTCGGCCAGGAACGGCGGCAGGTAGCCGAAGTTCGCGTCGGCGGACAGCCCGGCGAGCGCGTCGAGGATGGCCGGCGCGGCGCCGAAGTCCATCTCGGCCACGGCCGCGCCGAACCCGTCGGGTCCCGGAGCCGTCCACTTGAAGCTGCCGCGGGCGCGGAGCATCGCCGGGGTGGTGCTGTCGATCGCCTGTCTGAGAGTTCCTGGCACACCGTTATCCTCCCCCGGGCCGATCTTGACGCCGGCTCGCGGGCCGCCTTAGCGTGGCCGCCATGCCGGAGGTGCTCACCGCGCCGCGCGTGATAACCGGCGATGAGACCGTGGCGGACGGCGCGGTCGTCATCGGCGATCGCGCCGTAGACTGGGCCGGCCCCGCAACGGCCCTGCCCGCCGAATACGCGGCGCTGCCGCGGACGGACTACCCGGACTCGACG
>DAIOWL010000490.1:1964-5649 GCA_036758545.1 Streptosporangiaceae bacterium
CGGCTGGTGGTGGCGGCGAGCCCGGTCACGGTAACCGGCGGCCACTGCTGGTTCATGGGCGGCGAGGCCGACAGCGAGGACGACCTGCGCCGCCTGGTCCGGACCCACCACAAGCACGGCGCCGACCTGATCAAGGTCATGGCCACTGGCGGGTTCATGACCACCGGTTCGGCGCCCTGGTATGCCCAGTTCACCACCGCGCAGCTGGCGCTGATCGTGGCGGAGGCAGGGCGGGTCGACATGCCGGTGGCCGCCCATGCCCACGGCACCGAGGGCATCCGCCGGGCGGTCGCGGCCGGAGTCACCACGATCGAGCACTGCTCGTTCGTGACCGAGACCAACGAGCGGCGATTCGACGAACAGCTTGCCGCCATGATCGCGGAGCAGGGAATCTTCGTCTGCCCGACCGTCAACGTGAACGCGCCGTACGTCGCCGAGCTGACCGGCATCGTGGTGGGAGAGCACCTCGCGGCCATGCGGGACCTGGGCGTACGGATCATCGCGGGGACTGACACGGGCATCGACAACACCCCGCACCACCAGTACGCCGGCGGGCTGGAGTACCTGGTGAAACTCGGCTTCCGGGCCGCCGACGTGATCACGATGGCCACCACCGAGGCGGCGGCGGCGCTCGGCCTCGGCGCCGTCACCGGCCGCCTGGCGCCGGGCTACGAGGCAGACCTGATCGTGGTGCACGGCGACCCGCTGACCGACATCGCGGCGCTTGGCCAGCTGCGGCGGGTCATCGCCCGCGGCCGCGACTACATGCCCGACAGCGGCCGTTTCGACGTGAGCGCGCCCGGCACGCCGTTCGCATCCCCGGACCACGCAGTCAACCTGGACCTACTCGCCCGGGCGACGAGGCGGCGGCAGGTCTAGGCGTCCGCGACCGGACGCCGGCCGCCGTATATGAGGTTCTCCAGCTGCTTCCAGTAGACGTCAATGCCCTCGAACCCGGCGGACCGCAAGAACTCGAGCTGCGGGCCGAGCGGGATTATGTAGCGAACATGGTTGTCCCAGCGCGCGTGATCCAGCGGCGTCCAGTTCCGCCGCCTGGCCGCCGTCTCGGGATCTTCGCGGTCGTTCACCCGCTGCCAGGTGGCCTCGACCAGCGGGTCCTCCGCGCGCACCGGGTCGTAGTTGAAGTACCAGCCACCCGGGGCTAGATGGTCGAAGATCTCGGTGAACAGGCTCCGCTTCCGGTCGTCGGGCAGGTGATGAACGCACATGGAGGTCACCACGGCCTCCAGCGTCGCAGGGATCGCCGCGGGCCACTCGCCGCCGGCCGACATGTCGAACTCGACGTAGCGGTACCGTCCGGCGAACCGCTGCATCTCCCGATCGCCGACCCGCATCATCTCGGCCGAGTAGTCGGCGAGGATCGCGGTGCTGCGCGGGTACAGGTCCAGGATCACCCGCGAGGCTGCCCCGGTGCCCGCGCCCAGGTCCAGGAACGTGAACTCGTCCTGGTCGGCAAAGGGAAGGAGCAGGGCCAGGAAGCGGCGGTGGGCTTGACGGCTGCGCTCCTGGCGCTCGGCTTCCGCCGTCCAGGCCTCGACTGCCTCGGCGGACTTCCAGATGGCCGCATTGGTATCCGCTGTCTCGCCCATGAGCTCAGGTTACCGAGCGCGGATGCGCTGGGCCAGGAAGGTCCGCTTGGCGACGTTGCTGGTCAGGCGAGGGCGGTAAGGGTTTTCCGGCCGCCATACGACTTAAAGGCGTGATTCTTCCCGCTCCCGCCGCAATCCCGGCCACGGTCGCTTATCTTTACGGGCAGGGAGGTGGGTGGTGAGCGTGGGGAAGATTCCACCTCACGAGGCTCAGGAGCTGGAAACATGCTTCCGGGCCCATGCCAGCTACCTCTTCGGGCGCGCCTGCATGCTGACCTGCGGCGACCAGGCGCTGGCCCATGATCTCGTTCAGGCTGCCTTCGAGGCCGCGGCCATGACCTGGCAGGCGCTGGAGGGCCGGCCCGACGAACAGCGGCGCAGCTGGCTGTACGGGACCATGACCAATATCGCAGTGAACGGATTCCGGCGTGAGGCAGCCTTCCGCGACCGGCTGCCGCGGATCGAGCTGCTCTACCGGAAGGTCCAGGTCGATCCGCTGGAGCAGGCGTTCTCATCGATCATGCTGGAACGATGCTGGCAGGTCATCAGGAGCCTGCCGGAGCGGCAGCACGCGGTCGCGATGCTCCGCTGGGGCCTGGACATGAAGCAGAACGAGATCGCCACTGCCCTCAACATGGCCGAGAAAACGGTGAGCGTCCACTTGTCCCGGGTGCGGCATAAGCTACTCGCGCAGTTCGGCGCGGACTACCCGTTCGACGGCGGCAGCCCGGAAGGAGCGTCGTCATGAGGGCGGCGGGCCGCCAGCAGCCCGGCTCCCACGAGGACGCCCGGCTCTCCCAGCTCTACCAGCAGGTCACCGAGATGCAGGCGCCCCGCTTCGGGGCCGGCTACGACGTCGAGAAGGGCCTGGAGCGATACAGGGCCTGGCTCAGCGAGCACGCCGAGTCCAACGGAAATACCGGGGACCAGGCCGACAGCGGCGCCGCCCCGGAGCCCACGACGAAAATCCTGCCGGTCGCCGAGATCCTCCCGCCGGACGCGTTCGGAGTATCGGGCACGGTGCGCGCCGAGTGGAGCGCGGACAGGGCCGTCATCGAGCTGTACTCCCAGCACTACCGGGCCTTGGTGCGGCTGGCGGCGCTGCTGGTGCGGGACACGCCGACGGCCGAGGAGGTCGTGCAGGACTCCTTCGTAGCCATGCACGGCGGCTGGCAGCGGCTCCGCGACGCCGAGAAGGCGCTGGCGTACCTGCGGCAGGCGGTGGTGAACCGGTCCCGGTCGGTGCTGCGGCACCGCACCGTGGTGGACAAGAACCTGCAGAAGGCCCCGCCGGACATGCCCAGCGCCGAGCACGGCGCGCTGGTCCTGCTGGAGCGCTCGGCGGTGGTGGCCGCACTGCGCGGCCTGCCGGAGCGGCAGCGCGAGGCGATCGTGCTGCGGTACTACGCTGACCTGTCCGAGGCCGAGATCGCCACCGCGATGGGCATCAGCCGCGGCGCGGTCAAAAGCCACACCGCCCGCGGCATGACCGCCCTGCGTACCGCGCTGGAGCAGGAATGACCCCGGGTGACGAGAGAAAGGACAGCGGCCCGGCGCGCGGCCGCGACTTCGGCGATTTCGTCCGCCTTACCCTGAACGCCGCGGCCGACCAGATCGAGCCGTGCACGGACGGGCTGATCCCGATCAGGGCGAGGATCCTGGCCCGGGCCGGCGTCCCGTGGCCGCAGGCGTTCGCCCTCAGCAGATACTGGCTAGGCCCGAAGTAAACGCCTGACCTGCGAGAGCCCGGGGTGGCGGGAGGGCGGGAACCAGGACCGTTCGGTATCTGTGGCCTGGTCCTGACCGGCGGCCCGCGACCTTCCTCGGCACCGCCAAAAGACCGACCTACTATGGCGGTATGACCGAGCAGCCGGAGACGAGCCGAACGGCGATCCTGACCGTTGACGACGACCCGGGCGTGTCCCGCGCGGTAGCCCGTGACCTGCGGCGGCGGTACGGGGAACGGTACCGGATCGTGCGGGCCGAGTCGGGCGCGGACGCGCTGGAGGCGCTGCGCCAGATGAAGCTGCGCGGCGACCTGGTGGCGGCGATCCTGGCCGACTACCGGATGCCCG
>DAIOWL010000491.1:0-5644 GCA_036758545.1 Streptosporangiaceae bacterium
CGGCGCCTCAAGCGGCGTGGCCGCGATGATGGCATCCGCCCTGGCGATCTCCTCCCGGTACAGGCGGAACACCTCCCCGGCCGCGATCTGCGGCCCGGCCAGCCACCCGGAGTCCTCATCTGCCGGGAGCCCGATCGGCTCCGCGGCCGCGACGCCGCGGAACCAGTACCGCTCGTCATCGACGGCCAGATGGTGGATCAGTCCCAGGCAGGTCCAGCCTGACGGGAACACCGCGCGCCGCAGCGCGGCCTCTGGCAGGCCGCCGACGATGCCGAGAACGCTCTCGCGCTGCTGATCGAGGCAGCGGACCAGGCTCTCGGTTTCCGCGCTCACGACTGGCAGCGTAGCGCCGTACCCGCGATCAGCTCAGAGAAGGGCACGACCCTTGCCTCGGAGCATGGCCGCCGGACGCTGACCGGATTACGCTGTGAGTACAGGTGGGAGGCGCCGGTGAGACCAGAACCGGGAACCCAGGCGGCAGCGGCCGGCCTGCGGGCCTCGCGTGCCGACCGCGAGCGGGTGATCGACCTGCTCAAGGCCGCGTTCGCGCAGGGCCGGCTGGACAGGAACGAATTCGACGCGCGGATCGGCCAGGCCCTCGCATCGCGCACCTACGCGGAGCTTGCCGCGATCACCGCCGACATCCCGGCCGAGCTGACCGGAGCGCTGCCGCGCCGCCCGCCCGCCCGGGCGCGGCGCCGGATCTCCTTCAACACTGCGGTCACCGGGGGCGCGTGCATGGCCGGGCTGGTGAACGTGGGCATGATAGCTGCCATCCTCATCCGGAGCCCGGTGGCCGTGGTCCTATTCGTCGTGTTCGCAATCATCGGGACGATCCTGGCCATCAGGACCATGATCGTCGCGCGTTAGGCCATGGCAGCCAGCCACCATAGGGATTCCCACTCTTCCTGCGTTGTCGCAGGTGAGAGGGCTGACGACGAAAGCTCCAAGTGGCTCCCGCGATAGGACTCGAACCTATAACCTGCCGGTAAACAGGGGTTCTATCACCCTGAGAGCATCTACCCGACAAAGACTCCAGCAGCCCAGGTCACGGCATCGAGGCTGATGACCGGCTGTTCTCGGTGTCTTTAAGACGCATAACAAGTGAGCATGCCGCTCCCAGGGCCGCGATCAGCGGCAGGCGTTTCATGAGCTGAACCTCCCAGACCTGGACGTATCAACGGCAGGCCACGTTAGTAGCGCAAAGCGTTACAGCACCGGCAATCGCTGGCGGCGTCGCCGAACCGTTAGCAGAAAACGGCCTCAGCTGCCCGGAAATCGTGATAGCCGCGCACCGGAATCGTCGGCCTGGCTCCGGCGGGCAGCGAAGCCTTCGGCCCAGCGGTATAAGAGTCAATCCCTTTCCTCCGTCCTCTACATAGGCACCAAGGCTTGCCGCGGAAAACCCGCCTCTCAAGGCTGGCGCGGAGCGCCATCGCCTCCCCATACGACGGACCGAGGAGCCGTATATAACGCAACTTCCTGCAGCGTTCGCTTTCCTTTGACTGCCTGCCAGGTAGCCATGTGTGGCTTACACGGCCGGCCGATGACTCCGGCGTGCGGGCTGGTTTATGGCGTGCAAGTCCCGATGTCCCCGCGGGGTGCCGCGTGCTGTGAAATCGCGGCTGGTTGTGTTGTCAGCTCGCGACCGCGACAGTGGTGGCGTGTCCGGATCGCGCTGCGTGTCGCCCGCCGCTGGCTGGCAGGTCACGGTGTCGATGGCGGCACTGGCCAGTGTTGGGATGCCGCCCTAACCCGAGACGTTCTTCGCCTGGCTGAAAGTCGAGCTGATCGAGACCAGGACCGGCTCACGCGAGCCGCCGGGTGATCGTTGACTAGATCGGCTGATACAACCTCATCCGGCTCATCCGGTTTATCTCGGGGTCGCCGGACTGTCGTGCAACGTGGCGCTTGAGCGCACTGTGGAGGAGCTTTTACAACAGGTCTCCGGCGGTTTGGTGCTCGTTGTCGTCGCTGATTCAGGAGCCTGGCCAGCGCGGGACCGGCCTGTTGTGCAGCACCTGTCGTGGCAGCAGCGGCTAGTTGATCATGGCTCTACCAGGATGATCCACGAAGATGCCCTCTTTGTACCGGTTCTGACCCCAAGAAAGCTGCTGGCACGCTGCTATCGATTCAGTCACGCCGAATCCGAAACAACCGCCATAACAAGATCAAAAAGCTAGCCTGGCGCAATCATCAGCCCTGTCGGCGAAAAGCGGGGGAAACCCCAGCAGAGCCGCAGCACGGGAAAGCCCGCGGTGCGCAGGTGCCCGGAAGCGGACAGGGCGGGGAACGTCCTTTGGCGAAGGGGGATCAGGTGAACCTGACCCGTATCAGCAGGCTGGGTGTTGCTGCGGTTGTGGCAGCGGGCCTGGCAACGATCGCACCAGTGCTGACGGCGGCGCAGGCGTCCGCCTCGGGGGACAGCCCGGCTCCCGCGGTGACGTACCACGCCGGCACACCGGGGACGGCCCGGCTGGTACCCAGGAGCGCGCCTGCCGCCGCGACGCCGTCGGCGACGCGAGTGGTCCCGAGAGGAGCCCGCCGGCTGCCGTCCGGCCACTACTCGGCGGCGGAGGCGGCGCCCGGCATGCCGGATCCAGCGGCCGCGGCGGCGGCGGCCACGAGATCTCCGCTGGTCAACTTCGATGGCGTCAGCAGCCGGGACAGCCAGTTCACCAACTTCGAGCAGACATTTGAACCGCCGGACCAGGGGCTGTGCAAGGGCAACGGCTTCGTGCTCGAGGCAGTCAACTCCGCGTACCGCATCTACCGCACGACCGGGAAGTCGCTGCGCGGGCCCTTCAACATCAACGACCTGTTCAACGTGGGCGGCAAGGAGTTCACCAGCGACCCGCGCTGCTGGTTCGACCCCGCGACCCAGACCTGGTTCGCGACCATCTTGTTCATCAACGACTCGTTCACCGCGTCATCGCTGCTCATCGCCGTCCGGCACGACCCGGACCCGCGCGGGCTGTGGAACGAGTACTCAATCGATACGACCAACCCGGGCGGGAACGGCTGCCCGTGCTTCGGTGACCAGCCAAGGCTGGGAATCGACCAGACCAACCTGTACGTCACCGCTGACGAGTTCTCCATCCTCGGGCCGCAGTTCAACGGCGCGGAGCTATGGGCCATCGACAAATCCGACCTGGTCGCCGGCAATCCGAGCCCGCACTTCGTGCAGTTCGCCAACCTGGCGATCGACGGCCAGCTCACGCTGGCGCCGCAGCCCGCCCTGTCCGCGGGGAAGCCGGACGCCGAGTACTTCCTCAGCTCGCTGGATTTCAACGGCACCGGTGACAACCGCATCGGTGTGTGGGCCATGACCAACCGGGCCCAGGTCGGCGCGGGCGGTACGCCGGTGCTGTCCAGCACCGTCATCAGGTCCGAGGCGTACGCCATCCCGCCGCCGGCTCCGCAGAAGGGCGCCACGAGCACGCTGGACTCCGGCGACGACCGGATGCAGCAGACGCAGTTCGCCGGCCGTACCATCTGGGGTGAGCTGACGACGGCGGTGCGACCGGCCGGAGACAGCTCGGTACGCGCAGGCGGCGCCTGGTTCCAGGTCAAGCCGGTACTCGGCGCGGCCGGGATCACCGGCGCGTCGATCGTCCGCCAGGGCTACATCGCCTCCGCCGGCCGGTACGACATCTACCCGGCGGTGCAGCCGGACGCGGCCGGGAACGCGGCGGTCGTCTTCACCCAGACCAGCACCACGCAGTTCCCGAGCGCCGCCTACGCCACCCTGAAGGCCGGCGGCAGCAACTTCGGGCCGCCGGTCGTGGCAGCACCGGGGACCGGGCCGTACGACCCGGACGCGACGCGGTGGGGTGACTACTCCTTCGCCGTCCCGGACGACACGTCGGACTCGGCGTGGCTTGCCACCGAGTACGTCCCGCCCAAGTCGAGCCAGACCACGACCCGGGCGCGCAACTGGGGAACCCGCGTCTTCGAGGTCCCGCTCGGCTGACGGTCAGCAGGACCGCGTAACTGTCCGGGTGAGGCCGCGCTGAGGCGCGGCCTCACCCGGACAGGGTCCCGGAGACCTACCTCGGTCACAGCGGTCCGGTCGAAACCGCCAGCACCGGCCACGGGCTCCTCGCGCACCTGTGGCGCAACGGGCGAGCCGGACACCCTCGACGACTAGCCGCACATCTGGATCGCCCCAGAATTCAGCCGTGATCTGGCTATCGCCGATCACGCCCAGCGCCCGGCCAGCCAGAGCGCCCGAGCCTCCGCCGGGAGACTAGCGGGCAGGCCAACGGCGCCTCCGGCGGTCATCCAGTCAGCGAATGCCGCTATCGCAGTTGATGCTGGCGCGAACCGGCGCCGATGATGTGACCGAGACGAGGACGTGAGGGCACCGCGGGACGATCTGCCTTGTTACGGCGACCAGGACATACCGGCCCTGCGCAAGCCTGAAGGAGTAGTGGCCGTCGGTGCGGGTGCGGGTGCTCGCGGTCACTCCGGCGGGCAGTGACCGGGCCTCGACCTGAACGTCTCCCAGCCGGCGGGACTGGCAAGCGTGATCATGCCGCTCGACGGGACATCCCGGGCTAGCCTGGACGACGCCGAAGACGAGCGCGGTTGGGCCAGACGGCTGAGCCAGGTCCGTGGCGGCCGGACGCGCGCCGCATGAAGCGCTTACGAGGGCGACGCCGACTGCGGACAGCAACCACCGTGCCCGCAGACCAAGCCGCCGCATCGTGGTCATCACAAGGGCTTGGACGGTTCGCTGGCGCCCTCGGTTCCCGCATCGCGGTAGCGGACAAACGGATGCGGGTGTTCTGACCGGGCGTCTCGACCAGGTACTCCATGGACTCCATCACCCGGGACGGACCGGGCCGTGCGGGACCATGAACACGCCGTAGGCGCCGCGTGTACGGACACGTCCTCGCGTACCCGGACCTGCCGCTTCTGCGAGTGCGCGGGGGGCCAGCTGGCAGCTGGCCCCCGCGCATCCGGGTCTAGGCGGGGAGCCGGGATAGGAACGTACCCCAGTTCGCGAGGAGCGTCCGGGGGGCGTTCGGGATGAACTCGTTACCCATCCAGATGGCGCCGTCCGCGAAGACGGCGGCCGAGTAGTCGCCCCAGCGGGCCACGCCAGGAGTCGGGGACCCCTCGGCGGCGTAGCCGGTGAACCCGTCTTCCGGCAGGGCACCCGGGCCGCTGATGTGAATAGAGCCGACCGCCCGGCCCAGGGCAAACCGCACGTAGGCGGCGCTCGGGAAGAAGTCAGGCCCGCTGAGGGTGAAGGCCATCGCGCCGACGCCGAACCGGTTCACCGCGATCGAGGGGAACAGGACGTTCTCGCCGTTCACGGCCACGTAACCCTGGTGGAGGATATGGGCGAAGGTCCCGGCCGGGGTACCGACCGCGCCGACCGCGAAGTAGGCGATGCCGACCCTGGACGGCCCGGTCGCGGAGGTGACCGTCGTGTTGACCCCGCCGAACAGCACGCCGTCGAGGTCGACCACCTGGTTCATCCGCGAGTCGTTGGCGTTGATCTTCTCCAGCGGCTCGCCCAGGGACGTGCCGAGCGGCGTCGGCCCCGGCTTCTGGGTCGCACCGGTGTTGATCGGCAGGCCGTAGGTCTCGCTGGTGAGGACCTGGTGGCTCAGCTGCAGGCTGGGGTGGCTGC
>DAIOWL010000492.1:0-5624 GCA_036758545.1 Streptosporangiaceae bacterium
CCTTCACCAGCCGGGCGATCCGGCCGCACACCGACAACCCGTACCGCGACCCGGCGCCGACCGTACAGCTGCTGCACTGCCTGCGCGCGGCGGGGGAAGGGGGAGACACCGGACTGGTCGACGGGTTCGCGGCCGCGGCCGATTTTCGCGCCGCCGACCCGGACTCGTTCGGCACGCTGACGAGAACGCCCGTTCCGTTCGGTTATATGGATAAAGAAACCGAACTACGGGCCAGCCTGCCGCTCATCCAGCTCAGCCCGTCCGGCCGGGTCCGCGGGGTCCGCTTCAACAATCGGTCGATGCGGCCGCTGCGGCGGCCGTACGCCGAGGTCGCCGCGTTCTACGCTGCCTACAGGCGGTGGGCTGAGCTGCTGGCCCAGCCCGGACGGCAGCTCACCGTGCGGCTGGCGCCCGGGGACTGCCTGGTCTTCGACAACACCCGGGTGCTGCACGCCCGCACCGCCTTCAGCATGAGCCCGCGCTCGCCCGGGCGGCACCTGCAGGGCTGCTACGCCGACCTGGACGGCCTGGCCAGCACCCTGGCCGTGCTGACACGTGAGGAGGGGTCGTGACCGGAATCGAGGCCATCGCCAAGCTGTTCGCCGGGCCGGGCTTCCGCGACTACCTGGGCGAGGCGGTGACGATCGGCGAGCACATGCGCCAGGCCGGCGCGCTGGCCGAGGCGGCCGGGGCGCCCGCGCCGCTGGTGGCCGCGGCCCTGCTGCACGACGTCGGGCATCTGCGCCACGAGCCTCGGGGGGTCTGGGGGGATCAGGGTTTCGTCCCCCCGGGACAGCGCGGACGCCCGGCACGGCCCGGCGGCGCCCAGTGGCTGGGCCAGTGGTTCGGCCCGGCGGTGACCGAACCGGTCCGGCTGCACGTGGCGGCCAAGCGCTACCTGTGCGCCACCGCACCCGGCTACTTCGGCCTGCTGTCGGCCGAATCGATCCGCACCCTGGCCCTGCAGGGCGGCCCGATGACGCCGGAGCAGGCGGCCGCGTTCGCGGCGCTGCCCTTCGCGCACGACGCGGTGGCGGTGCGCCGCTGGGACGACGAGGCCAAGGACCCCTCGGTCACCCCGCCGGAGTTCGGTCATTTCTAGGCCTTGCTCACGGCTCTTCTCGAGCCGGGTCCGCTCAGCTCCTGGGGGTGCGGGAGAGCGCGTTGACCGCGACCGAGTTCCGGACGCTGAACGCGACCGCGCCGCCGAGGTAACGGTCGTCGGACCACTCGACCGGCGTCCCGGCCAGATCGGTGGTGAGGCGGCGCTCACGCAGCATCGGCACCCGCGGCCGGACGCCGAGCAGCCGGGCGTCCTCGGCGGTGGCCGCCACCGCGTCGATCACGTGCTCGGCGTCCGCGAACACGACGCCCAGCTCCTCCAGGCGCTCGGTGATCGAGTCCGTCTCCAGCTCCATCCCGGCCACCAGCACGCCGACCCGGTCCGGGTAGACGCCGCGCTCGATCATCACCGGGTGCCCGGACAGCAGCCGGACCCGGGTCAGGTGGTAGACCTGCGCACCGGGAGGAAGGGCCAGGCGCTCGGCCTCGGCCGGCTTGGCCCCCCGGCGCCGCATGGCGATCACCTGGCCGCCCGGCACCTCGCCCATGGCCCGCGCCCACCGGGAGAACGACAGCAGCTCGCCGAAGCTCTGTACCCGGGCCCCGCCGACGACCACCCGGCGCGCGCCGCGGCGCGACGCGATGATCCCGTCGGCGCGCAGCGCGGCGAACGCCTGGCGGACGGTGCCGCGTGAGACCGAGTAGCGTTCGGCCAGCTCGTGCTCTGACGGCAGCCGGGTGCCGGCGGCGTAGCCGCCCGCCGCAATGGCGGCCTTGATGTCCTCGGCCACCTTGCGGTACAGCGACGGTACGCGGGGCACCTCCTGATCTGCTGCCATGAGGACTGAGCGTATCCGGCGCCCGCCTAATCAGTTGCGTCCGGCCTGGCCGGGTAGTAAGCCATGATCGTGGTCGGCAGGGCCACGCGGGGGGATTGAGGAGAGTCAGTCATGACCGGTTCGATCCCAGCCGGGGCGCCCGCGCCGGGCACCTACACGCTGGACCCCGAGCGGACCACCATCCGCGCCGACGTCAAGGCCATGTTCGGCCTGACGACGGTGCACGGCACCTTCCGGCTGGAGTCCGGGCAGGTCAGCATCGGCGCCGAGCCCGGCGCCTCGAGCGTCCAGGCCAGCATCGCCGCGGGCAGCTACGCTTCGGGCCACACGAAGAGGGACGCCGACGTCACCTCGGCCAGCCTGCTGGACGCCCGGGCCTTCCCGGAGATCACCTTCTCCGGCCAGGGCGCGCGCCGCGACGGCGACGACTGGGTGGTGCCCGGCTCGGTGACCGCGCACGGGACCGCCGTGCCAGCCGAGATCCGGCTGAGCGACGCACGGCAGGAGGGCGGGGAAGCCCGGTTCCGGGCTACCGCCAGGCTCGACCGGACCAGCTTCGGGGTGACCAAGAAGAAGGGCATGGTCGGGCGGACCGTTGACCTGGTCATCGAGGCGGTCGCCCAGCCGGCCTGAGCGCTTTGCGGCCACCGGCCGAAATGGGTTACTTTGCTCGTCGATGAGTGGCCTGAAGTCTCGATGCCGCGGTCGGCGGTCGCGGGCAATCGCCCTGGCAGGCGGTGGCGTGCTCGCCGCCATGCTCGTCGCCGTCCCGGTCGCCTCCGGCTCGCCGGGGCCGGGCCCGCTGGCGCACGCGCCGCGGTTCGCCAGGGTGCTCGGACCGCAGGCGCTGGCGCAGCCCAGCGGCGTGGCTGCTGACGCGGCCGGGCACGTGTGGGTGGCGGACACCGGCCATGGCCGGGTGGTGGAGTTCTCCTCCGCCGGCCGGATGCTGGCCGCTTTCGGCCAGAACCTGGACCGGCCGGCCGGCGTCGCCACCGACGCGGCCGGGCACGTCTGGGTGGCGGACACCGGGCATGACCGGGTGGCGGAGTTCTCCTCCGCCGGCCAGATGCTGGCCGCTTTCGGCGCGGCCGGGAGCAGCCGGGATCGGCTGAACCACCCGGTAGCGCTCGCGGTCACGCCCTCCGGCGACGTCTGGGTCGCCGACCAGGACAACAGCCGGGTGGTGGAGTTCTCCGCCGACGGCCGCTACCGCGTCTCGTTCGCCGTGCCGACGCCGGCCGGCGTAGGGCTCGACGCCCGCGGCGACGTCTGGGTGTCCAGCCCCGGCTACACCCTGGCCGGGGGTAACTCGGTGCGCGAGTTCACCCCGGCCGGGCACCAGCTGCGCTCGTTCGGCACCACCCAGGCGGGCTACGGCGACCTCAGCAACCCGGGCGGCATCGCGGTCGGGCCGGACGGCCGGATCTACGTCGCGCAGCCGGACTACGGACTGGTGTCCGTGTTCAGCCCGACCGGGAGCTTCTACACCGAGTTCGGCCTGCAGCCAGACCCGGGCCGGGCCGCCGAGGACCTGGAGTTCCCGCAGGGCCTGGCGATCGCCGCGACCGGGCCGGTCTGGGTGGCCGACACCGGGCACGACCGGATCGTCCAGTTCACCAAGGTGCCCGGCTCTCCCGTCACCGGAGCGCCGGTCGCGCCGGGCGGGCCGTCGCCCCTTCTGATCGCCGGCGGGTGCCTGCTCGCCCTGGCCATCGCCGGCCTCGGCTGGTACCTGGCCCGGCGCGGCGCATCGAGGGGACGCGGGACCACCACCCCCGATAGCCCCGCGGACATCCCGCCTGCGCCGGCCTCGGCCCGGCCCGAACTCACCCGGCGGCGCCTGCTCACCAGCGCCACCGCGCTGTCCGGGGTGGCCGCCGGGGCGGCGGTCCTGCCCGCCAGCCTGCGCCGGGCACTCGCCGCCACGCTCAAGGATCCGCCCGGCGGCTCGCTCCGCGACATCGAGCACATCGTCATCGTGATGCAAGAGAATCGCAGCTTCGACCACTACTTCGGCACGATGCCCGGGGTCCGTGGCTTCGCCGACGCGGCCGCGATCAGGCTGCCGGGCGGTGGCCCGGTGTTCCGGCAGCCGCACCCGAGCCACGCCCAGGGCTACCTGGCCCCGTTCCACCTCGACACCAGGACGACCAGCGCGCAGGCCACGCCCGGCACCGACCACTCCTGGCCGACCCAGCACCAGGCCTGGAACAACGGTGCGATGGACCAGTGGGTACAGGCCAAGGGGCCGTTCACGATGGGGTACTTCACGCAGGCGGACATCCCGTTCCAGTGGGAGCTGGCCCGGGCCTTCACGGTCTGCGACCACTACTTCTGCTCGGTGCTCGGCCCGACCAACCCGAACCGGCTCTACATGTGGACAGGGACGATCGACCCGGGCGGCACCGGCGGCGGTCCCGTCATTGATAACAGCCCCGCCCACGACCACGTCACGCTGTCCTGGACCACCTACCCGGAGCGGCTACAGCAGGCCGGCGTCAGCTGGCAGGTGTACCAGGAGGAGGACAACTACGACGACAACGCGCTGGCCTGGTTCAAGCAGTTCGCCAGCGCGTCGGCCGCGTCACCGCTGTGGCAGCGGGGGATGCGGAAGGGCACGGCGGGCTGGTTCGAGGCGGACGCCAGGGCGGGCCGGCTGCCGCAGGTGTCCTGGCTGGTCGCGCCGGCCGCGCAGTCCGAGCACCCGTCCTTCTTCCCGGCCGCCGGCGCGGAGTACATCGCCAGCAAGCTGGACGCGATCGCGTCCAACGAGGACCTGTGGCACAAGACCCTGTTCATCCTGACCTACGACGAGAACGACGGGCTGTTCGACCACGTGCCCCCGCCGGTCGCGCCGCGCGGGACGAGGGACGAGTACGTGGGCGGTGAGCCGATCGGGCTCGGCTTCCGCGTCCCGGCCGTCGTCGTCTCGCCGTGGTCCGCGGGCGGCCGGGTGTGCTCGGATGTGCTCGACCACACGTCGCTGATCCGCATCATCGAGCGGCGGTTCGGCGTCCGCGAGCCGAACATCAGCGCCTTCCGCCGCCGCACCTGCGGCGACTTCACCTCCGCCCTGCGGTTTTCCGGCCCGCCCGCGGGCTATCCGCGGTCGCCGCAGGCCATCACGCTGGCCGCGGCGGCGGCCGGGCTGCTCACCGCACAGCAGGGGGTCTTCGCCCATCCCGCCCCGCTGGTGCCGGCGGCCAACCAGCCCACTCCCCGCCAGTAGAGGAAGCACCAGGCGCCGATGGTGCGCAGCGTCCGCTGCGGCAGCAGCCTGCGGACCTCGGTGCCGTCGCCGATGGCCGCCTTGCGAGCCTCGATCACGTCTACCGCGTTGCTCACGATCCCATGCTGTCACTTCCTGAGCCACACCCGGACATAGGCCGGCGTCGTGTCCCGGCATCGGGTGAACATTGAGATCGGGGCTGCTCACGGCTGGCGGCGGGTCCTGGGAAATTAGTACAATCCCAGCGTCTGCCGGCATCGGACAGGGTCTGGGAGTGGCATGACTGAGCTCATCGCGCAACAGTCCGATACGCATCAGAAAGCGCTGCGCATCAACCTCGACCCGCGCTGGTACGGGACGATCGCGGAGATCGGGGCGGGCCAGGAGGTGGTGCGCTGGTTCTTCCGGGTCGGCGGCGCCGCGGGCACCGTGGCCAAGTCCATGTCGGCCTACGACATGGCGGTCAGCGACGCCGTGTACGGCAAGGCCGA
>DAIOWL010000493.1:0-5620 GCA_036758545.1 Streptosporangiaceae bacterium
AGGGTTCGGCACCCTGCTGCAGGCGGCTGCCGGCTGGCGGGACCTGCGGCCCGAGCCGCTCCTGGTCATCGCGGGCGAGGGCCCGCTCGAGGCCAGCCTGAAGAGCCAGGCGGCCCGCCTCGGGCTCGACACGCGGTTCGCCGGGCACCGCGACGACATACCGGCCCTGCTGGCCGCGGCGGCGGTGTTCGTCCTGCCCAGCACGTGGGAAGGCCAGCCGCTCATCCTGCAGGAAGCCCTGCGCGCCGGGGTGCCCATCGTGGCCACCCGGGTCGGCGGCACGCCCGTGCTCACCGGCGAGGACGCCGCTGTACTCGTCCCGCCCGGTGACGCGCGGCGGCTGGCCGACGCGGTACGCGCCGTGCTCACCGACGAGGTACTGGCCGCCCGGCTGCGCAAGGCCGCCGCCGCCCGCGGCCACGCCCTGCCCAGCGAGGACGACGCCGTAACCGCCGCCCTAGCCGAATACAAACTCATCACCGCCACCACACACTGATCCCACCGCCACACCCCCATCCCGCCGCTCCCACGGCCAGGCCCCGACCCCACCGCTCCCACCGCCAGGCCCCGCTCCCACCGCCAAACCCCGACCCCACCCTCAGGCAACCGTGACATCGTGTCCACCACACCCCACCAGCTTCGCCCGTCACAGCCGCACCAACGTGTCGGCCCGGCCAATGAGGTGAAGGGCCCCCTGCCCCCGATAGATGGGGGTAAGGGCCCCTTCACCCCGTTCACCATGGGGGCGAGGGCCCCCTCACCCCAAGCCAGCAGCGGCCGGTCGGGCCGCATTGAACCCGTGTGGCACTCCCTTCACAGGCGTGTACGTAACGGCGCGAGCCAGTCGCGGGCGATATGCCCGGCCAGCTCCTCCAGCAAGGGACCGGGCTGCTCGAGGCAGCGGGTCAGGTCGGGTTCGATGTCGGCCAGCGCATAAGCGGCCGCGATGCCGGCCGAGCTAAGCTGCTCGGGGGACAGCGAGCACACCCCGGCCACCGCCACCACCGGCAGGTCCGGCGCGGCCACGGCCGCCGCGCGGGCCACCCCGACAGGGGCCTTGCCGTGCAGCGTCTGCTCGTCGAGCGACCCCTCGCCGGTGACTACCAGGCGCGCGCCGGGCAGCCGGCTGGCGAATCCGAGCAGGTCCAGCATCAGCTCGATGCCCGGCTGCACGGTGGCACCGAGAAACCCCAGCGCCGCGAACCCCAGGCCGCCGGCCGCGCCCGCGCCAGGCTCGTCCCGCTTGACGAAGCCGAACGACCGCTCGGCCACGTCTGCCCAGCGCGTGAGGCCCTCCTCTAGTTGGGTCACGTCCTGCGCCGAGGCGCCCTTCTGCGGCGCGTAGACCGCGGCGGCGCCGCACGGCCCGAGCAGCGGGTTGTCCACGTCGGTGGCCACGATGAACTCGGTGCCCGTGCCGGACACGTCCCTGAGCCGGGACCCGTCAATGTGGTCCAGCCGGGCCAGCGCCGCGCCGCCCGGTGCGAGCTGGGTCCCCGATGCGTCCAGCAGCCTGCCGCCCAGCGCGGTAACGAGCCCTGCGCCGCCGTCGGTACAGGCCGAGCCGCCCAGGCCGAGCACGATCCGCTTCGCCCGCATCCGGACGGCGGCGAGGATGAGCTCGCCGACGCCGCGACTGGTCGCGTTCAGCGGGGCCGGCGTCCCGCCGGGCAGCCTGGCCAGCCCGCAGGCCTGCGCCGACTCGATGATGGCGGTCCCGTCGAGCAGGGCGAGCGAGGCGTTCACCGGCTTGCCGGTCGGCCCGCGGACCCCGATGTCGACGCGGCGATATCCGGCGGCCTCGGCCGCGTCCACGGTGCCGTCGCCGCCGTCGGCCACCGGGACCTCGACCGTCTTCACTCCCGGGGACGCCCGGCCGAGCCCGGCGGCCACGTGCGCGGCGACCTGGGCGGCGGTGAGCGTTCCCTTGAACTTGTCCGGAGCGACCACCACGTGGCTCATTTGGCTAATGAGATCACGCGCGCGGCTTCCCGTCACCTAATACGTGTCAGGACGTTTCCCCCAGCGGCCACGGGCGGTTCATCCCCGGCTTAGCAGCCTCCCAACTGGCGTTTCACCTGCATCTTCTAGCAGCGGCGTGCCGCGCAGCCACGTCTGCCTCACGCGTCCGGTCAGCGTCTTCCCGGCGTACGGGGTGACCGAGTGCCTATGCCGCAGCGCGGCGGGATCCACGACGAACGTCTCGTCGGGGTCGAAGGCCACCATGTCCGCGTCGCACCCGGCCGCCAGCCGCCCCTTGGCCGGCAGGCCCGCGAGCGCGGCCGGGGCGGACGCCATCCACCCGGCCATGTCGTCCAGCGTCCGGCCGCGGCGCCGCGCGACCGTCCACACCGCGGACAGGCCGAGCTGAAGTGAGGCGATGCCACCCCAGGCCGCGCCGAAATCCCCGGAGCCGAAGGACTTCAGCTCGGGCGGGCAGGGGGAGTGATCGGACACCACGCAGTCGATCGCGCCCGCCTCGAGCCCGCGCCACAGCGCCTCCCGGTTGACCGAATCCCTGATCGGCGGGCAGGACTTGTACTCGGTCGCCCCGTCGGGCACCTGCTCGGCCGCGAAGTACAGGTAGTGCGGGCAGGTCTCGGCGGTGAGCCGGATGCCCGCCGCCTTCGCGCCGGAGATCATGGCCACGCACTCGGCCGCGGACAGGTGCACGATGTGCGCCCGCGCCCCGGTGGCGGCCGCGGCCGAGATCACCTTCTCGATCGCGCGCCGCTCCGCGACCGGCGGCCGGGACGCCACGAACGAGCCGAAGTCGCGTCCGGACCCCGGCTTCATGTCCTTGATCTCCGCCGCGTCCTCGGCGTGCGCGATCAGCAGCGCGTCCACCTCGGCCAGCGTGCCGAGCGCCGTCCGCAGCCCGGCCGCGTCCAGCGGCGGGAACTCGGGCACCCCGGAGTCGAGCAGGAAGCACTTGAACCCGACCACCCCGGCATCGTGCAGCGGCCGCAGCGAGGCCTCGTTACCCGGCACCGCGCCGCCCCAGAACGCCACGTCGACCCAGCACTTCCCGGCCGCCGCCGCGCGCTTCTCCTCCAGGGCCGCCACCGACGTGGTAGGCGGGAGCGAGTTCAGCGGCATGTCACAGATCGTGGTCACCCCGCCGGCCGCGGCCGCGCGGGTGGCGGTGGCGAACCCCTCCCACTCGGTCCGGCCGGGTTCGTTGACGTGCACGTGCGTATCGACCAGGCCGGGCAGCAGCGCGAGATCGCCGAGGTCGACCTCGCGGCCGGCCTCGAGCGGCGCGTCATAGTCCTCGATGGTCGCGACGACCGGGCCGCTGACCGCGACCGCCGCCGCCCTCGTGCCGTCAGGCAGCACCGCCTGGCGGGACCGGACTACCAGGTCATACCTCATCTGGCTCCCTCCAGCCGAAGCTCGTCGAGCTGTCCGCCGGGTCGGTCGGCTTGTACTCGCAGCCGATCCAGCCGGCGTACCCCTGCCTGGCGAGGTGGCTGAACAGCGCCTCGTAGTCCAGTTCGCCCGTGCCTGGCGCGCCACGGTCCGGGACGTCCGCGATCTGGATGTGGGCGATGCTGGCCGCCTCACGCGCCAGCGTGCCCGGTAGGTCCTCGCCCATCTTGCCCAGGTGGTACAGGTCGGCCAGGAAGGCAACGTTGGCCACGCCGGCCTGCGCTCGCACCAGGCTGATCACCTCCAGCGCGCGCCGGCTGGAGACCAGCGCCGCACGCGGGCTGTCGTAGGAGTTCAGCGCCTCCACGACCACCGTGGCGTCGGCCCCGGCTGCGGCCCGCGCGGCCAGCGCGAGGTTCTCCGCGGCCAGCTCGTCCTGCTGCTGCCGGGAAAGCCCGTCGGCGCGGTTGCCGTACAGCGCGTTGAGGATGGTGCACCCGGTCCGTGCCGCGATCCCCACGCAGACGTCGATGTTGTCCCGGAACGCGGCCGAACCCTCCGGCAGCGCCAGCAGCCCGCGGTCGCCGGCCGCCATGTCGCCCCCGGCGAAGTTCAGCAGGGCCAGCTGCACCCCGGCGTCCGCGAGGGCCCCGGTGAAGGCGTCGACCTCGCGGTCGGCTGGCACCGGGTCGGTGAACGGCCACCAGAACTCCACCGCTCCGAACCCGGCGGCCCGCGCGGCCCCGGGCCGCTTCAGCAGCGGCAGCTCGGTGAACAAGATCGAGCAGTTGACGTCGAACCGCAGCCCGTATGTGCGCACAGCGGCCAGTCTCTCATGGCAGCTACAGCCCCTCGCCGCTGCTCAGCCCAGGTGATCCGGCAACCAGTGGTTTCCTGTCGCAAGCTTCGGTTGCGTTTTCGAATTACCGATGAGTTCATGGTCTGCTCATCGTCGGTACGACGCAGAATTGTGTCAGCTCGTCTCCGGAAGGAGTCTGCCGATGAGCGGTGTACGGGTACTCGTGGGAACGCGTAAGGGCGCCTTCGTGCTCAGGTCGGACGGGAAGCGCGACCAGTGGGACGTCAGCGGGCCGCACTTCCCGGGCTGGGAGATCTACCACCTCAAGGGGTCGCCCGCCGACCAGGACCGGCTGTACGCGTCGCAATCAAACGGCTGGTTCGGCCAGCTGATCCAGCGGTCCGACGACGGCGGCGCCAGCTGGGATGCGGTCGGCAATGAATTCAGCTACCAGGGCGAGGCCGGCACGCACCAGTGGTACGACGGCACGCCGCACCCGTGGGAGTTCGCCAGGGTCTGGCACCTGGAGCCGTCGCTGGACGACCCGGACACGGTCTACGCCGGGGTGGAGGACGCCGGGCTGTTCCGGTCCGCCGACGGCGGGAAGCACTGGGAGGAACTGCCCGGGCTGCGCGGCCACAAGTCGGGGCCATCGTGGCAGCCGGGCGCGGGCGGGATGTGCCTGCACACGATCATCCTGGATCCGTCCTCACCGGGGCGGATCTTCACGGCCATCTCGGCCGCGGGCGCGTTCAGGTCCGACGACGGCGGCCAGACCTGGCGGCCGGTGAACCAGGGTCTGCGCTCGGAGGGAATCCCGGATCCCGCGGCCGAGGTCGGCCACTGCGTGCACCGCCTGGCGATGCACCCGTCGCGCCCGTCCGTGCTGTACATGCAGAAGCACTGGGACGTGATGCGCAGCGACGACGCCGGGGAGTCCTGGCACGAGGTCAGCGGTGACCTGCCGACCGACTTCGGCTTCCCCATCGACGTGCACGCGCACGAGCCGGAGACCGTCTACGTGGTCCCGATCACCAGCGACTCGCACCACTTCCCGCCGGAGGGGAAGCTGCGCGTCTACCGCAGCCGCACCGGCGGGGACGAGTGGGAGCCGCTCACCCAGGGCCTGCCGCAGGAGCACTGCTACGTCAACGTGCTCCGCGACGCGATGGCCGTCGACTCCCTGGACTCCTGCGGAATCTACTTCGGCACCACCGGGGGCCAGGTGTACGCCTCACCCGACGCCGGGGACAGCTGGGCGCCTATCGTCCGTGATCTTCCCGCCGTGCTGTCCGTCGAGGTGCAGACGCTGCCATGACCGGGCACGCTGACGTCATACGGGTGGCGCTGCCCGCTCACCTGCGGACGCTGGCCCGGGTTCAGGGCGAGGTTGAACTCCAGGTGCCTGGGCGGGTCACCCAGTGCGCAGTGCTCGACGCACTGGAGGCC
>DAIOWL010000494.1:0-5611 GCA_036758545.1 Streptosporangiaceae bacterium
TCGACGAACCCGTATATCCAGATGTCCCCGCGTGTGCATGGAGCTACGATCCTGAGACTCGCTACCACTCCTGCATCGATCTCGGGCTTGAGCTCGGGGTCAGTAGCTGCATGGGGGAAGCGCTCGCCTAGGACCCGCTTCTTGACATGCACACCAAGACAGCTGTCATTCTTGCTTCGAAATTTATTGACATAAGCACGCATTTCGGCATGTGCGGTCATTTGTACTATCGCGAAGGATTGCAGGTAGCTTTCTTGGAAGCGACTTATGTCTGGCTGGCGGAGAGTCACTGAGCGTCCTGGAAGCGATGCCGTACGGCGGGTGAGGGCTGGGCTGCATCACTGGGAGCCGGCTCGACGGGGTTCGGAGGGAGTATCAGCACGCTGGCGGCGAGGTCCGCGTCGTGCAGGCGGCCTGCGCGCGCTCGGGCAGCAGTGGCTAGCTGTTCGGTCAGGTCGGCGATCTCGGCCGTGGCGTAGTCATCTGAGGTTGTGCGGGCGACCAGGTCCAGGTATTTGTCGTTGAGTCCGGAGAGCCTGGTGGCCTGCTGCCAGTCGTGATCGGCATGGTCGGCGGCGGTGATCTGGCGGGCGTAGCGTTCCAGGGCGGTGATGCGCGCGGTGGTCGCTTGCTGCGCCATCTCGATTGCCCGGTGCTGGGCCCGCAGAACATCGGCGGTCATAGGGCCGGCCGGGTTGCCTGGGGTGTTCGCCGCTAGCAGGGCCCGGAGGTTGGTAATCTCGCGGAGCTTGCTGGCAATCTCCCATTCGTGCTGCCTGAGCTCCGTGTTAGCGACATGATTTTCCAGGAGGCCGGCGGCGCGCACCTGCGAGCTGAGAATGATGCTGATCGCGTCCTGACCGCGTCCGAGCAGAGCCTGGCATGTCGCATCGAGATTCTCGGGGAAAATCACCTTGCTGCGGCATAGCCACAGGTCATGGCGGCTGGACCGGTGCCGGATAGCCACTGCGGAAATCGCGGCTGCCGCAGTGGCGGCCAGGAATTCACCGCGGCTTACCGGCAGGGGGTCAGCGAACAGCAAGACCAGGCAGGCAACGGCAAACGCCCAGCAGCACAAGACGGCCGGCCGGGTCCCGGTGCTGCTGCCTCCCGGCGTGAGAACCACGAGATTCCCCCGGGCATCGAAGGAGGGCCGCTGACGCAGCGCCCACTGGCGGAACGAGGAGGGCATCTGCGGATCAACTGCTGGCATGACTGTCCGGGGCACCCGGATACCGGGTCCGGCGGCCCCGTCATCGCGGGGCGTACCGGGAACGCTGCCTGCCAGAGCCATCGGGTCTCACCGCCTCCCGTGGCCGGGAAGACACCGCCGGGTGAACGGCGCAGGCCCGCTGTGCGTGCCGGCTTCCTGCAGCCCTGCCTTCCCGGGTGGCCGCTGTCGGGTCTATGCATACCCCGATGAGCCCGGCGGCCGTGCCTGTCATCGCCGGTCCCGCGGCGCGGGCTGGCGCAGGACTACTGCCAAGCGGGCTGCCGAGGACAGCATGCCCGCCAGGAACCGGACACGCTCACGCCGCAGCAGATGACACAGGTCGCTCTTCCATTCTTCGGTATAGCGATCACGGCTTGCCGACGGCAGCAATGCCGCCGCCAGTCCGACCGCGCTCGTGGTGAAGCGCCCTAGCGGCCCCGAGGCGCGCGCTGCGTAGCGGGCTGCGTGCGCGGCGCGCCGCGCGTGACGCGCCGTCCGCAGCGCGGTGTAGGGCGCGTAGTGAGAGTTCTCGGCGCGGTGCTCTGCCATCTCGGCCCACCAGGCTGCAGCGTGCGCGGCACGCTCGGCGCGGTCGGCAGCCCGGCGCGCCCCCGCATTACGGGCCGCATCGGCCGCGTACCTGGTGGCGTTCGCAGCGGCCGCCGCGTACTTGGCCGTGCTCGCGATACCGGCCATCTGGCCGTAGGCGCTGGCCGCCGGGAGGGTCTGCTCGTACGCTTCCCCTGTCCGGACCGCTTTGTCCGCCCTGCTGATGAACTCGGGCGTGACGTTCTGCACGCGGCCGGGCTGAACTGCCATGCTTGCCGCGCGCGTTGCTTCCCGGGCGGCATCAGCCGCCGCGGTGGCATACCGGTCCGCGATGACGGCATTGGCCGCCGCGATGGCTTGCGCGGGTTTGGTCATGCGCCGGCCCCGCTGGTTCCGGGCGCGGGTATGCGCCACGCCCGGGCCGCGTTCTTCCTCGTGCGCTGGATGGTCCGCAGCGCCTCGTCCGCGCATTCAGCGCCCTCACGGGTGAGCCGGTAATAGCGGCGCCGGGGCCGCCCCTCGGCAATATGCGCGTCAGGGTCCTCCCAGTCGCTCTCCACCCACCCGACCCGCTCGAGCCGGGCCAGGATCGGATAGATCGTCCCGCTCGGCAGGCCCGTCGCTGCGCACATGTCCAGGCCATAGCGCGGCTCAGACGGCTCGCTGAGCATCTCGGCGAGTACCAGCTGGACCTGAAGGGTCATCCTCGGCGACGGCATATCTCGTACTCTACATAGCCTATATACGTCCTAACAAGACCTCTGCGCTGACGGCCTGCCACCCCGCGGCAGAAAAGCCCCGGCGTGCGCCCGCCTGGAAGACACCAGGCCCTACCGGCAGGACTGACCGGCTACCGATGGGGTGGGAGCAGGCGAGTCGGGGACCGCTTACGGCCGCGGTTCCTGGGCCGGGAACAGCGTTATGATCGCGATCTTCTGTGCCGGGGACCTGAGCGTCTGCTGGCGCGCCGGACGCCACGCGCAGCTGACTCAACCCAAGGCTTATCAACCGCGGCTGGGCGATCTCGTCACGACTCGCTGGGCGCTGTGGTGCGTTTGACGCCGATTGAGACGCCCTCACACGCTGACACCCATGTGTGGAGTTACACGGAGTAACGGCATATTTTGGCCTGCCGAGAAATCTTCCATTCATATCGCTTAATAGGAATGCCGAGGCTGCAAGCGTTGCGGTGATCTGTTAACTTCGGCTGACGTGCCATTCAAGTCCGCTCTGTAGCATCCGTAACGGGCTCCGGCGGAATCTCAGGCGCGTAGTATCAGCCCGTGAGCGAACCTCCAGCGGTGACCAGGGCATCGCTGGGGACATTGGTTCCGGTCATCGGCCCGGTGCCCATGACGCTGCTGCCGGCGAGAGTGTGGTCCCAGGAGCAATGGGAACGCATCAAGCGCGGCTACCAGGCACGGGATATGGACGAAAAATGGGATGTCTTCGTCGAGAACCGTGTCGCGTTCCTGCACCGCAGCTGGACAGGAAACGGGGTGTTCGAGGCCTCGTTCTCCCCGGCCGGCGATGGCTGGCACATTTCAGCCGCTCAGACCAGCTCCGAGCGCGCGCACGGTCTGCGCGGAGCTCAACCGGGTCCTGCTCGAGCTGGTGCTCAGCACGATCGTCGTCGGTGAGCCGGCCGCCGGCCTGCGCGCTGAGCTGGTGAGGCTCTCCTCGCCACCGGGTCGCCCAGCGTCCCCCGAAGGGGTCATCGAGCACAGCATCCTGGGTCTTCGGTTAAAGACTGGCTTCCCGGGCTATCCGCGGAGGGCATTTACATACGATTACCTGTCGTCGGCACCGGTCTCTCGCCGGATATCACGGGCATATCCGTGAGGATGCCGGGCGCGGCCTAGCCGCGATGGTTTTCCTTTCCTGGAGCTGGCGGCTCACAGTACGCCGAACCGGTCGTAGGCGGCTCGCAGCGTGCTGCCCGCTTCCAGCGTGTCCCGCAGCCGGTGTTCCTTCGATGCCTTGGCCAGGGCCTGGCGGATGGTCTGGTCGATGAGTCCGGCCGGGACGACGACCGCCCCGTCGGCGTCGGCCACCACCAGGTCGCCCGGGCGGACCGGGAGGCCGCCCACGACGGCGGGCTGCCGCCACGCGGTGACCGCGGTCCGGCCCTTGCAGTCCAGCGGCAGCGTCCCGCGGCACCATACGGGGTAGCCGAGGGCCGCGATGCTGCGGGCGTCGCGGCAGTACCCGTCGATCAGCGTGCCGCGGGCGCCGCGGGCGCGTGCCGCGGTGGAGAACAGCTCGCCCCAGCAGGCGGCGCGGGCCGAGCCGCCCGCGGCTACCAGGATGACCTCTCCGGGCCGGACGTCGTCCAGCGCGGCGATCTCGCCGGTGTAGGGCTCGGCGGGGATCTGGTCGACCTCGGTGACCAGGAACGGGTTGGCGGGGCCCGCGATCACCTCGCCAGGCCCGAGCGGACGGATGGCAGGGTCCAGGACGTGGTCGCGGTGCCCGAGATCGTCCAGGATGTCCGACACGACCGCCGTGTACAGCTGGCTCACCACCGTATCCGGCAGCCCGCCGCTGCCCTGGTCCGCGCTCACCTGGCGTCGCCCGGCCGGACCAGGATCTTGAGGTGCCTGCCCGGTTCGTCCCGAAGCAGGGTCAGGCCGCCGCCGACCGCCGCGCTGAGCGGGATGCGGTCGGTGATCAGCGGTGCCGCCTGCACCGCGCCGCGGCCCAGCAGCCGCAGCGCCACCGCGAAGTCCTCGTCCCAGACGTGGGACAGCGAGCCGATCAGGGACTTCTCGCCGCGGACGAGGTCCATCGGCGCGATCGGCGCTGCCTCGGTGACGATACCGAGCAGCACGGCCCGGCCGCCGGAGCGCAGCGCCTGCACCGCGGTCTGGACGGCGCCCGGGCTGCCCGCGCATTCGACCGCGACATCGGCCTCCAGCCCGGCGGCCTCATCCGGTGGCACGGCGCGGTCAGCACCCAGCCGCAGGGCCAGGGCCCGCCGCTCCGGCAGGGGTTCGGCCACGGTCACGCTGCCGGCGCCGAACGCGGCCGCTGCCTGCACCGCCAGCAGCCCGACCGCGCCCGCTCCCACCACGGCGACCCGCTCACCGGGCCGCAGCCCGCCTCGGCGCAGCGCCCGGACGGCCACCGCGAGCGGCTCGGCCAGGGCCGCCTCATCGTCGGCCACCGTGTCCGGGACCGGCAGGCACATCCGGGCCGGCGCGTTGCACAGCTCCGCCAGGCCGCCATCGCCATGCAGGCCAAGCGCCCCCAGCGCCGGGCACCGGGTCACTTCGCCGCGCCGGCACCAATGGCAGCTGCCGCAGGAGACGATCGTGTCCACGGCAACCCGCTGACCCGGCACCAGCCCCGTAACCCCATCGCCGGCCGCCGCGACCACGCCGGCGAATTCATGTCCCAGGACCAGCGGCGCCCGCGCCCCGGTGACCGGGTGCGGCACGGCCGCCGGAATGAACACCGGCCCGCTCAGCCATTCCTCCAGATCGGTACCGCAGATGCCGCACCATCTCACCTGGAGCTGCACCTCCCCCGGCCCCGGCGGCACGGGCGCCGGCACCTCCTCGACCCGCACATCACCCCGAGCGTGCCAGCGCACGGCCAGCATCACACCCGCCTCCCTCCCGTCCGCCGAGCGGACGCCAAACCCTCCATTGCCCGACATGGCTTCACCGGAGGCCTTGGGTTCGAACATTATGTCTAACATCGTGTTAGAGCCCGGGTGTTCGGGATCCGTAGAGGTCTAGGTCCGGAGGCCGGTTAGGTCGCGGGCGATGATGGTTCTCATGATCTCGCTTGTGCCGCCGTAGATCGTCTGCACCCGGGCGTCGGCGTAGGCCCGGGCGATCGGGT
>DAIOWL010000495.1:0-5608 GCA_036758545.1 Streptosporangiaceae bacterium
ACCCGCGGCCTTGATCTGCGGCAAGGTCGCATCATCGCGGGTCGCCGTACCCCCGATAAGGCAATGCCGTTTGGCTTAAGTTGATCATGGTCATCGACCCGCTGCCGGACGCCCTGAAACCGGACTTCCAGTGCGTTAGAACGCCGTGGAACCGGGGTTTCATGACGCTCCACCCGGCCCGTCCCGGCCTACTCCGGCGGGGCTGGCGTGACTGCTGATGCGACTCGCCGGGCGGTAGCCGGGACCGTATGGGGGTCGTGTGCCCCGACCCCCATCTTGTGGGGGTTGTGTGCCCCAGCCCCCGCCACCCGGCCGGTATAACAGCCGCGACCACCACGTTTTCCTGCGCGTCCTATGACCGCTCGGGCCGGGCGAACTGAGAGCTTCAGGAACGGGGGACAATAGGTTATGGGCAGCGTGGCTGACGATCCCGCGGCGGATAGACCGCGAGAGTGGCTGGCGTTGCCCGGTGGCGGGATCCGGCCGGTCGTCTCTGTTCCGGGCCCCGGCGGCATCGCCGAGCTGCTGGCGTATGGCGCCTGGCTGGCCCGCTTGCGGCCCGCCTGCCGGTGCGGCAAGCCTCGCCTGGGTTCGGGCCGGACCTGCGGAAGCGCGGAGTGCGTAGCCGAGCTCCGCGTACAGGAGTCCGGCAGATAGCCCGGCGTTCCGCTATACCTCGCGCCTCGCCTGGCCGGGGAACGTGTTAGTCAAGCTCATGGCCGGTAGTGCTGTCGACGTGGGCCGGTATTGGTCCTTCGTGCCGGTCGCCTGTGCTGGATGTGCCCGACGGCTCGAACATGAGAATCGAGGCGCCGGGTGATGAGGGCTTGTGCTCTGTACCTTTCGGTACGATGAACGTGTCGCCCTGGTGCAGCGTGACGGTGGTCTGGCTGCCGTCAGCGTCGCGGATGGCCACATCGAACTGGCCGTCAAGGACCAGGAAGAACTCGTCGGTGTCTTCGTGTACGTGCCACACGTGCTCGCCCTTGGCGTGGGCCACGCGAACCTCGTAGTCGTTCATGCGGGCGACGATCCGCGGACTGTAAATCTCGTCGAATGATGCCAGTGCCGCGGTGACATTAACGGGAACAGCGGTCATCCCATCATCGTAATCACCGGACCTGAGGAGCCCGGGACGCCCGGGGCCGGCCGTGGCGCCGGGGTACTGGCTAGCACGCCAGCACGACGCGGACTACCGTGAAGATCGGCCCAGGAGGTATGACATGGCTAATCAGGCATACAGCGTCGTCGGCATGGCGGCGGCCAGCCGAAGGCAGCGGCGGGCGCGATGACGGTGCTGGTCGGCCGCCGCGAAACGTTCAATGCCGCGCATCAGCTGTATGACCCGGGCTTGTCGGAGGAGGAGAACCGGCGGCTGTTCGGGAAGTGCACGAACCTGCACGGGCACAATTACGTACTGGAGGTGGTGGTGGCCGGCGAGGTCGATCAGGCCAGCGGCTACGTCCTGGATCTGAAGGTCCTATCTGACGTCATGAATGGGCAGGTCATCCGGGATGTGGATCACCGAAACCTGAATACCGACGTGCCATGGCTCAAAGGACGCATCCCGACCACTGAGAACCTGGCGGTGACCTTCTGGGAGCGGCTCCGGCCGGAGCTTCCCGAGGGGCTGCTGCGGTCCGTCCGCGTCTGGGAGACCGATAAGAACTGGGCTGAGGTCGGTGATCAGGTCTGAGGTCCCGGCCCGGGCGGGTCAGGAATTGCGTATGCGCTACACCGCCGCCGACCTTAGCGTTTTCACCCGCGACGAGGCGAACAGGTTCATCCCCCATGGGGACGGCGATCCGCAAACTAACATCGTCCTGGCCTGGGAGTTGCTGTACCGGCTCGAACCGGAGCTCTATGACCGGCTGGCCAGCGTCGAGCGGCTCCATCCGGATGTGCTGGACTGGCTGCCGCATGGCGTAGACCGGATCATCGAGATCGGCGCGGGTTCGGGACGGCTGACGCTCGAGCTCCTCGAGCGTGGCCGGGAGGTGGTGGCGGTTGAGCCCGCGATGCCCTTGCGCCAGATCCTGAGGCGGAAGCTCACGACAGCGGATCATGGCCACCGGGCCCGGGTGATCCACGGGTTTTTCGACGAGCTGCCCCTCCCTGACGGTCTCGCCGACCTGGTCATCGCCTGCTCGGCCTTCACGCCCTCCTCGGGACACGGCGGCGAGGCCGGCCTGTCCGAGATGGAGCGGGTGTGCAGGCCGGGCGGCTGCGTCGCCATCATCTGGCCGAACAACGTCGACTGGCTCGCCGCCCGCGGCTACCGGTACGTCTGCTTCGACGGACCGATGTGCGTCGAGTTCTCCAGCCACGAGGAGGCCGTCGAGCTCACCCAGATCTTCTTCCCCCGCGCGGCCGAAGATGTCGCCCGGCGCGGCCTGCGGCAGGTTCCTTTCGAGGTGCTGAGGATCAACCCGCCGCGCGACCTTGCCTTCAAGGTGCTGGCTCAATGAGAGTGGCCCAGTGAGAATGGCCCAATGAAAGTGGCACAGTGAAGATCGCCATCATGGCGCCGCTCGTGACGGCCATCCGTGAGCCTCAGCGCGGCGGTTCGCAGGCCTTCGTGTCCGATCTGGCCCGCGGCCTGACCGGCCGGGGGCACGACGTCCACGTGTACGCCGCCTCCGGATCAGAGATCCCGGGCGTGGAGGTGATCGACACCGGAGTCGATCCAGAGTCTCTGTCGGGCACGCTCTACCGGGCTTTCGGTCATTCGGGGCCAGCAGGGTCCAGGCCTGAACCAGCGGCGGCCGAGCCTGCCTTCGCCCGTGCCTACCGCGGCGTGCAGGAGATTCGGTATGACGTGATCCATAATCACGCCTTCGACCCGCCCGCCATCCGGCTCGCGGCGGCGCTGCCGGCGCCGGTGGTACACACGCTCCACCTGCCCCCGGACGAGGCGGTGGCGGCGGCGCTTCGGCATGCGGCCCGGGTCGGCAGACCGCCGGCGGTGGCCGCCGTATCGGTATTCCAGGCGAGCGCCTGGCGCCGGATCATCCGTGTCGACGCGATCCTGCCGCCTTACGTGCCCACACACGTCATTCCCTGGTCGCGGGAGGCGGGGGAGGGCGCCATCTTCGCGGGCAGGCTGAGTCCTGAGAAAGGCGCCGCCGAAGCCATTGACATCGCCCGCGCGGCCGGAGTGCCGATCGACGTCTACGGCGATGCCTATGACGCCGGGTACAGCCGGGACCAGATCGGCCCGCGACGAGCGTGGCCAGGCGTGACGGTTCACGAGGCAGTGCCGCGGGCATCGCTATGGGTGGCCATGGCGCGCGCCGCCGTGGTCCTGTTTCCCGCCAGGTGGGCCGAACCCTTCGGGATGGCCGCCGCCGAGGCGCAGGCGTGCGGAACTCCCGTCGTGGCGTTCAGATGCGGGGCCCTCGGTGAGGTGGTCGCGGACGGTGTGACTGGTTTCCTGGTGCCGCCCGATGACATCGCGGCCGCCGCGGAGGCCGTCGGGCGGACGGCCAGGATCTCTCGCTCGGACTGCCGTGACCATGCCGAAGGCCATCTCGACCTGGAACAGAGCCTGGACGCTCACGAGCGGCTCTACCGGCAAGTGGTCAGGCCCGTCGCCGGGGCGGCAGACCATGGGTGATCCGGCGCACTGGCTACGCGGACGGGTGGCGGTCGTCACGGGCGCTAGCCGCGGGATCGGGGCGGCCACGGCCGAGGCCATAGCGGCGGCTGGCGCTCAGGTCGTCCTGGCCGCCCGTGACCGCGACGCTCTCGACCGCGTCGCCAGCCACATCCGGCAGGCGGGCGGTGAGGCTACACCGGTGCCCACGGACGTGAGCAAGGGCGCCGATGTCGAGCGCCTTTTCGCCGTGGCCGAGCAGGCTGGCCCGGTCGCGGCGCTGGTCTGCGCGGCCGGAGTGCTGACGCGCGCGCTGTTCGCCGAAACGACGGCCGAGATCTGGGAACAGACGCTCGGGGTCAACCTGACCGGTTCATTTCTCTGCTGTCGTGCGGCGTTCACCGCCATGCTGCCGGCCCATGAAGGGCGGATCGTCAACATCGCCTCGCTCTCCGGCGTCTACGCCACCGAGAAGTTTCCCGGGCTGGCCGCGTACAACATCTCCAAGTACGGCGTCATCGGCCTCACCGAGGCGATCGCGGTGGAGGGTAAAGAGCACGGCATCAGCGCCATTTGCATCAGTCCGGGCGCCGTCGATACCGAGATGCTGCGCCAGGCTAACCCCGCGCTGCGTCCCGGCCTGACCCCCGGTGATGTCGGGGAGCTCATCGTCGCGCTGCTTGACAGCCCGCTGGCGCCAGCCAGCGGCGCGAACATCCCCCTGTTCTCCAACGCTTAGCTAGGCCAGCGACCACAGGTCCGTGTGCTCGTCGGCGAGCACACCGCGGGCCGGCCGGGCGCGCGCGGCGACCAGGCGCGTGCACGCGGCCATCTCGGAATCGCGGTCCAGCTCGGGATCACCGCCCCGGTCGAACCCGATGGCGGCCCCCACTACCCCGTCCACCAGGTAAAAGCCGACCAGCTTGCCTTCCTCCACGCTGCCGCGGACCACGAACTCGTCCCACTTCGTGACGTGCCCGACATACTCGATTGTGTGCTCGTACTGATCGGACCAGAAGGTATGGACGTAGTCGTACGGGGCCGTCGAGCCGAGCATCGACCGCGCCGCCGCGGTGCCCTGTTTTTCCGCGTTGTTGTAATGCTCGACCCGGATCCGCCCGAAGAGCGGGTGAAGATGGTTCGCCACGTCGCCGGCCGCGTAGACGTCAGCCGCGCTGGTCCGGCAGAACTCGTCGACCAGGATCCCGTTATCCTCCGCGATCGATGACCCCGCAACGGCGGTGAGGTCGGGTTCTACCCCGATGCCCGCGACAGCGAAATCACACGGGATACGATGGCCGGCCGCGGTCACGATTCCCTCGACCCGTTCGGTCCCTTCGAACGCAGCCACCTGCTCTCCGGCCAGCAGCTCGACCCCGTTCGCCCGGTGGATGGCGGCGATCAGCGCGCCGACCTGTCCGCCCACCACCCGCTCCAGCGGGGCCTGGCCGGGGAAGACCGCGGTCACCTGAACGCCGAGCTGCGTCAGCGAGGCCGCCACCTCGCAACCGATGAACCCCATGCCGACCACGACCGCGCGCCGGCCCGCCACCGCCTCCTGCTTGATCGCGTCGCACTCGGCCGCCGTGCGCAGATAGCGGATCCCGGGCAGCTCGGCCCCTGGGATCCCGAGCCGCCTGTTGCGCGCTCCGGTGGTTATGAGGGCCTTCTGGTAGCTGATCTCCTCGCCCGAGCCCAGGACGACGGTGTGCGCGGCAGGATCGACGCGCGCGGCGTTCGTGCGGCGAAGGTCTATGCCGTGTTCGGCGTACCAGCCGGCTGGCCTGACGTACCAGCCGTCGAGGTCCTCTTCCGATCGCAGGTACGTCTTGGACAGCGGAGGCCTGCCAAACGGGACGCCCGGTTCCGGGCCGACGATAACGACCGGGCCAGCGAAACCCTCATCACGCAGGGTAGCGGCCGCGTTGCCCCCCGCGAAGCCGCCGCCGACGATCACGATCGGGCTGTCGCCGGTACTTTCAGACACGCGTCACCAACCCGGTTGCAGTTTCT
>DAIOWL010000496.1:0-5585 GCA_036758545.1 Streptosporangiaceae bacterium
CGACGTGATCACGCAGAGCTTCGGCGCGACCGAGAACACCTTCCCCGGCTTCGACGTCGTGTGGAATGACGGTTTCGGGGCCGGCGGCGGCGGCGTGTCCGGCGTCTTCAAGCGCCCGGTCTACCAGGTCGGCGTGTCCAAGGACGTTGGCAAGAAGCGCGGTACGCCGGACATCTCGATGAGCGCCGCGGTCAACGGCGGCGCGTGGGTTTACTACTCTTTCGTCAACCCAACGTCCCCGTGGCACATCTTCGGCGGCACCAGCGAGGCGTCGCCGATCTTCTCCGGCATCGTCGCGCTCGCCGACCAGGTGGCTCACCACCGGCTCGGCCTGCTCAACCCGGGGCTCTATGTCATGGGCGCGCTGAGCCAGCACGTCGGCGGCACCGGGATCGTGGACGTCACCTCCGGCAACAACTCCTTCAACGGCGTCACCGGCTTCGACGCCAAGGCCGGATACGACCTGGCCAGTGGCTGGGGCACGATCAACGCGGCCAAGTTCGTCCCCGCGCTCGCGCGCGTCGGCTGACCCCGCGGGTCCAGCACAAGCTCTGGAATGAAACCAAGCCGGCCCGGGTCCACGCCACCCGGGCCGGCTTGGTTATGTCTGGGATGTCCTCAGAGGCTGATCCAGCCAGTGACGATGGGAGCCTGGTCCGAGCCCAGCCGGCAGCGCAGGCTGATCTGGCCGGACGGGATGTCCTCGGCGCTGAACCGCCCGAGCGTGTCCGCCTCGACGGTGGTGACACCCTGACCGTGCCTGATGTCCACCACGGCCGACTGCCTGGGGATGAGCTGTCCCATCAGGCGGCGATACTCCCCGCCGCCGCCGGTGATCTTGAGCTCGATGGTCAGGCCGCTGGTCCGGAACGACAGCTGCCGCCACTCCGGCGCGCCCCGGACGGCGGAGCCTTCGGCCCCGTCCTCGCTTTCGGCCCCGTCCTCGAGCGAGGCGTCGGGGACCAGCTCGGCCGGCCTGGCGTCATGCTGATTCACGCTCGTCATCCTTCCCGGTATCGGCCGTTATGGAACCGCGGCCTGGGAGCCGCCCCCTCGGTAGTAGTCTACCCTACACGACTAGTGCCGACCATCTGCTCCGAGCCCAGGCCTACGCCGAGGACCGGGCCTACGCCGGGCACGGCCTGCGCGCGGGCCGCGGCGAGGACCGCGTCGGCGGCGCGGCGGCCGTTCTCGCCGGTGCGCGACATCCGCGCCGCGATCAGGCCGGCCACCACCGGCGTGGCGAACGAGGTGCCGCTCCATGTCGCCATGCCCCAGAATTCGCGCCGCTCGCCGGTGCGCGTCGGCTCGTGGTAGTGGTAGCTGCCGCGCGCGTAGGCGTTGATCAGCCGCTCGCCCGGCGCGTACACGTCGACCCACGGTCCGTAGTCGCTGAAGTAGGCCCGGCTGCGCAGGGGCCGAGGGGGCGGAGACCAGGGGCCATCGTCTCGTCCGGCGGCTGCGCAACACCGCGACGAGCCCGGACGTCGAGGGAATGAGCACCGACGAGGTCATGGACCTGCTCCGTGCCGAGTAACCCGGCGGCGGTACGACCAGCCACGCTCGTTGATTCGTGCGTGATCCTGGACGTGGCCACCGGCGATCCGCGGTGGGCGCAATGGTCGGCGAGCCGGATTGCCGAGGCCCTGGACACGGGGCCGGGTGGTGATCAACCCGCTCATCTACGCCGAGGTTTCGGTGGGGTACCTCTCGGCCGAGGAACTCGATGACCTGCTTCCGGCCAGCGACTACGAGCGCGAGCCGCTGCCCTACCGTGCCGGCTTCGCCGCGGGCAAGGCCTACCTCCGGTACCGCCAGAGCGGCGGCGGCAAGCGATCCCGATGCCGGACTTCTATATCGGAGCACACGCGGCCATGGCCGGTTACCGGCTGCTCACCAGGGACGCGAGCCGGTACCGGACCACTTCCCGAGGCTAGAGCTGATCGTGCCCGGCGCCTGAGACAGACCGCCTGGTAACCACGCCTTCCCAGGGACGCAGAACGCCCGGTGACGGCGGTGCCTGCTCGGCGGAGGTGGTCAGCAGGACCTCGCCGGCCTCGGCGGGCATGTCCGCGGGCTGATCGGTGAAGTTCGCCGCCACCACCAGGGGACCGGTCCGGTACGCCCAGAGGCCCCCCGTCACGGCCAGGTTCTCGAAGTCCGCCAGGCCGCGGCCGAGCTCGGCCCGCCGCAGCGCCAGCAGCCGCCGGCACAGCGACAACGTGGACTCCGGCTTGTCGCGCTGGTCGGCTACGGTGCGGTCTGCGGGGGGGTTCGGCGGGGGCGTCCCCCCCGGGGCTGGCAGAGTGCTGACCGGGGGATCGGCCATGGGCAGCCACGGCGTCACGCCGGGACCGGTGAAGCCGGCGCCCGGCGAGCCGTCCCACGGCATCGGCGTCCTGGCCCGGTCACGGTCGGCGCCCCCTTCCACGTCCAGCGTCGCGTGATCGCGGCGCAGCGCGGGCGGCACGTCGACGTCGGTCATGCCGATCTCGTCGCCGTAATAGAGCACGGTGGTGCCGGGCAGGGTGGCCAGCACCAGCAGGACGAGCCTGATCTTGCGCTCGTCGCCGCCGCACCAGCGGCTGGGGAACCGGCCCAGGTCGTGGTTGGAGCCCATCCACACCGGGCCCGCGCCGGACGGCAGCGCGGCCAGCGTCTGCTCGACGATCGTGGCCAGCCGGGCCGGGTCGAGGTCGGCGAGGGCGAACGGGAAGTTGAACCCGAGCTGCAGCTCGTCGTTGTCCCCGTAGTAGGCGGCCAGCCGCTGCGCGTCCGGGACCCAGGTCTCGCCGAGCAGCAGCCGCTCGGGAGAGTAGCTCTCGGCGATCTTCCGCCAGTCGCGGTAGACGCCGTGCGTCTCCGGGCGGTTGCTGTTGTAGACGAACCGCTGGCCCCACGCGCCTTCCATCGGGTTGTCGCTGTCCAGCGGCGGGTTGTCGCGCAGGTCGGCGTCCTTATACAGGCCGTTCGCCACGTCGATGCGGAACCCGGCCACGCCCCGCTCGAACCAGAACTCCAGGATGCGGGCGAACTCCTGATGGACCGCGGGCTCCCACCAGTTCAGGTCCGGCTGCCCCGGCAGGAAGTTGTGCAGGTAGTACTGGCCGCTGTCATGCCACTGCCAGGCGGGCCGGCCGGTGAAGTCGAGCCAGTTGTTCGGACGGCCGCCATCCGGCCGGGGATCCGCCCACACGTAGTAGCGGCGGTGCTCGGCCTCGCGGCCCGACGCGGCGTCGGCGAACCAGGGGTGCGCCGAGCTGGTGTGGTTCGGCACCAGGTCGAGCAGCACCCGCATGCCCCGCTGGTCGGCCTGCTCAATCAGCTCGTCCAGGTCGGCCAGCGTGCCCAGCTCGGGGTGGACGCCGGTGTAGTCGCTGACGTCGTACCCCCAGTCGTCGTCCGGAGACGGCATGGTGGGCGACAGCCAGACGGCATCCACCCCGAGCCAGGACAAGTAATCGAGCCGCTCGATGATGCCGCGCAGGTCGCCGTACCCGTCGTCGTTGCTGTCCCGCCAGGAGCGTACGTACAGCTGGTAGATGACGGCGCCGTGCCACCAGCGGCGCCCGTCCGCGTTCTCGGTCATCTGCTCTCCTCGTCAGGGTCGCCGTGCGACCGGCGCCAGCCTACGCTCGCGTGCTCGTGCGCTTGATTTCGGCTGCCGACGAGCCGACACTGGTTAGGTGAATCCGGTTCTCGCCTATCTCCTCCTGTTCGCACTGCCGACGGCGGTGGGATTCGCGCTGATCGGCGCGTGGCGGGCGGCCCGGTGGCTCGCCGAGGCCCGTTACCGGGCTCGTTTCCAGGCCCTGCCCCCCGAGCCGATCGAACGTCTCGAGGCCGACCTGCGCCGGCTGCGCGCGGAGCTTGAGGACACCGAGACCCGGTCCGGGCTGACCGCGAAGCACCACCGGGTGCAGGCCCTGCGCGGCGCCTACCTGGACACGCTGGCGACGGCATGCAGGCGGCTGGATATCGGCCCGCCGCGGGGCGGCGACCGCGCTTCGCAGGCCGAGATCTACCGGGTGGAAGCGGCGCTGCGGCAAGGTGGCCTCGAGGTACGCACGCAGGCACCGGAAACGGCCGCGCACTGAGGCATCCGCGCCCCGTCCTATCATCGAGGTATGGTCCGCGTGCTCGCGGTCTCCGATGAGGTCGATGATGCGCTGGTGGCTGACCCGACCGCGGTGCGCGGCGCCCAGCTCATCCTGGCCTGCGGTGACCTGCCGTTCGAGTACCTGGGCTCGCTGATGAACGCGCTGGACGTCCCGCTGGTCTTCGTGCCGGGTAATCATGACCCTGACGTCTCCGGGTACCGCTCGTCCCGGGCCGGGCTGACGCTGAAGGCCGGCCTGCCCGCCCGGCCGCCCTGGCCGGACGGCGCCATCAACGCCGACGGCCGGATCACCGACGTGGCCGGCCTGCGGCTGGCGGGGCTCGGCGGATCCCTGCGCTACAGCGAGGGGCCGAACCAGTACACCGACCCGCAGCAGACCCGGCGTGCCCGGGCGCTGCGAGGCCGGGCGTGGTGGCACCGGAAGCGGGACGGCCGCGGGGTCGACGTGCTGCTGACGCACGCGCCGCCCCGCGGCGTCGGGGACGGCGACGACCCACCGCACCGCGGGTTCGGAGGGCTGCGCGGCCTGGTCGTCGCGCTCCAGCCCGCGGCGCTGCTGCACGGCCACGTGCATCCCTACGGCGCGCCCGTCCGGCTTGGCCGGCTGGGCCGCACCGCGGTGTTCAACGTCACCGGGTGGCACCTGCTTGAGTTCGAACCGGGCGCCGGCCTGGCTGAGCTGCTCCCCGGTCGTCGCCATGCCTGATACCGGCTTCCCTCGCGCCGACGTCGAGAACGACTTCCTGCGCGCCCGGCGCCGGCAGTCGCTGGCCCGGCTCGCCCAGTGGCTCCGCCGCGGGCCGGATGACGTCAACCTCATCCTGCCGTTCGACGAGGTCGTCGCCGCCCTGGGGATGCGCGGCGAGCGGCGGCTCGGCCTGCAGACCATCCGGCTGGACACGATCGTGGGCACCCTCGACTCCGGCCGGGACTTCGACCGCCGGTTCCGGCCCACCAGCGGGCGGGTCAGGGAGCGGTGGGAGCGGCTGGCCCTGGCCCAGCGCCGCGGCGAGCCGATCCCGCCCATCGACGTGTACCGCATCGGCGACCTGCACTTCGTGCAGGACGGCCATCACCGGGTCTCAATCGCGATCGCGACTGGGGCCACCACGATCGAGGCCTACGTCACCGAGATTCTCACCGTCGTGCCCGCCGCGGGCATCCGCCGTCGTGGCGACCTGCTGGTCAAGGACTACGAGCGGCTGTTCCGGGCCCGGGTCCCGCTGCCCGATCAGGCCTACGCCAAGATCGCCTTCAGCGATCCGTGGTCGTACGCCGAGCTGGGCGAGGCCGTCGAGGCCTGGGGATGCCGGTGCATGCAGGACAACCGCCGGTTCATGGACCGTGCCGAGATCGCCCGCCGGTGGTTCGCCGACGAGTACCAGCCCGTGGTCCGGATGCTCCGGGGCGCCGACATGATCGGCTCCCGCACCGAGGCCGAGGCCTACATGCGGATTGCCGCCGA
>DAIOWL010000497.1:0-1234 GCA_036758545.1 Streptosporangiaceae bacterium
GGCTCCAGGCCGACCGCCCTGATGAGCTCCTCGGCGGTGGCCCTGGCGTCCGGGTCCGCCGCGAAGAACATGTTGGTGCCGGGCATCGGATCGGCAAAGTTCTCCCAGCCCAGCGAGTTGAACGCGCGGACGTAGCGGGCCTGCGGCGCGGCGTCCGCGATGATCGCCCGGCTGTCGAACTCGGGCGCCCCGATCCGGTTCACCGCGTCGATCACCGTCTTGCCGGCCAGCGCCGCGCCGTGCTCGGTCACCACGTCGGGGACGACCTGACCCGGGACGGCCAGCACCACCACGTCGGCGTCCTTCAGCGCGTCGCCGATGCCGCGCACGGGCGCGCCGCCCGGGCCTTCACCGGACCCGTCCCTGGCTCCGTACACCACGTCGTGGCCGGCCGCGCGCCACTTGGTGCCGAGCGAGCCGCCGATGTTGCCCTTGCCGATCACCGCTATCCTCATGCCGCCCTGAACCCGTGTGACGGCCGTCTCATTCCCCGTCTCCGTCCGGGTCCTGGGTCCGGCGGGCGCCGCGGCGGCGGGCGGGGCCGCTGACCGGGGCCAGCGGCAGCCGGGACGGGGGCTTGATCTCGGCCAGCCGCAGGTAGGTGACCAGCCGCTGACCGCCGCGGGTGGCCAGGGCGGCCAGCACGGTCTGCAGTTCGGCCACGTCCCTGGCGACGACGCTGAGGAAGTAGTCGGTCTCGCCCGCCACGTTGTCGGCCATGATGATCTGCGGCAGCGACCGGATCAGGTCGTCGAACACGCGGCTGGACCGTGGGTCGTGCCGGGTCAGCGTGGCCGTGACGTACACCTGCAGCGGGAAGCCGGCCGCGGCCGGGTCGACCTCGGCGCGGATGACCCGGATGACACCCGACTCCTTCAGCCGCCGCACCCGGTGCAAGGTGGCGGCCGGGGACAGCCCGGTCAGCCGGGCGAGTTCGACGTTGGTGCGGTCCGCATCCTCCTGCAGCGCACTGAGCAGCTGTATGTCAACTTCGTCAAGTGATGTGGCCATAAGACAAAACTTTATCTCGTGGATGGCGCTCACTGACGAACGACGTGTGATTACCGGCGAGTATGGAGACATGAACACCAACCGCCGTCACGCCGTGGCAGCCCTCATAGCGGCCGGGCTGCTCTGGGGCACCACCGTGCCGCTGTCCAAGCTGGCCTTGGAGTGGCTGTCGCCGGGCTGGCTCACTGTCGTGCGCTTCGGCCTGGCGGCCGCGGTCCTGCTG
>DAIOWL010000497.1:1334-5579 GCA_036758545.1 Streptosporangiaceae bacterium
CGGCATCGGCCGGACCAGCGTCACCCACGCGGCCCTGCTGATCGGGGCGGTGCCGGTGCTGGTCGCGATCATCGCCGCGGTGTGGTACCGGGCCGTGGCCCGGCCGGTGGCCTGGTTCGGCTTCGCGGTCTCGCTCGGCGGCGTCGGACTGGTTACCACGGGCAGCGGAGGCGGCGGCGCGACCATGGCCGGCGATGGCCTGGTGCTGGCGTCACTGCTCCTGTCGGCCACCGTCACGGTGGCCCAGGGCCGGCTGCTGGCCGGCCGCGACCCGATCGCGGTGACCGCCGTGCAGTTCCTGGGCGCGACGCTGGGCTCGCTGCCGGTCGCCGCCGTGAGCGAGGGCGTGCCTGCCGCGCCGGCCGGCGCGGGCGTGGTGCTGGCGGTCGTCGCGCTGGCACTGGCCGGGACGCTGCTGCCGTTCACCCTGTTCGCGTTCGGCCAGAGCCGGGTGTCGGCCGAGGTCGCCGGGGCGTTCCTCAACCTCGAGCCGCTGGTCGGCGCCATCGCGGGCGCGGTGGTGTTCGGCGACCCGGTCGGGCTGGCGCAGGCCGGGGGCGGCGCGGCCATCCTGGCGGGCATCGCACTCAGCAGCCTGCCACTCCTGGCCGGTCGCCGGGTGGGCAGGCGCGCGGCAGCCGTCGTGGCGGCCGGTGCCGGGGCTGGCGCTGGGGCTGGGACCGTGAGTACGGGCGTTGGCGCCGGGCGCGTAAGCGCGAGTGCGGGCGTGGGCGCCGGGCGCGTCGGCGTGGGCGCCGGCCGCATCGGCGCAGAACTGCCCCGGCGGACAAAGCCTCCATCACCCGAGCCCGCCGGGGTGCGGGCACGAGTCGATGAATATGACTCTCTAACGGATCTATCCAGCAGAGAGTCACAACCATTGAATTCCGGGGAGCGGCGCGGTGGGCGAAGTGGGGTATTTGTGGTGGTTCGCGCGGGCAAGTTCGGGGTGGGGGGCCCGGGTGACGGGCGGTCGCGCGGGGTGGGGCCGGAGCTCGCCGGGATGGGGCGGGCGCCGAGACGAGAGCGGGGCACGGCGTGGGTGCCTGGACGAGAGCGGGGCACGAGACGGCAGAGGACGCGGCCGGGCGGGCGGGTGGCGGGACGACCACCGGCCCGCCGGCGGGGTCCGGGGCGCGGGGACGCGCGGGCGAGGGCGCGGGTGGCGACTAGGGGCGCTACTGCCTAGTGCGCGATATTCCATGGTTCCGACGCTACGAGCCGGGCGCCGACCGCGTGCCGCCGGGCCAGATCGCGGTAGATGGCCGGGTTGGTGTCTACCCACTCCTTCGCCCGGCCGGTGACCTCTCCGACCATCCGGGCCGGGACTCCGACCGCGATCATGCCGTCGGGAACGACCATGCCCGGCGGCACGGTGGCACCCGCCGCGATCAGGGCGTGGCGGCCGACGACGACGCCGTCCAGGACGGTGGCGCCGTTGCCTATCAGCGCTTCGGCGCCGATGACGGCACCGTGCACCACGCACAGGTGGCCGACCGTGGCGCCCTCGCCGATCTCGGTCACCGGGTCGTCGCCGCCGTGCAGCACCGAACCGTCCTGGATGTTCGCGCCGCGCCGGACGACGATCGGGCCGAAATCGGCGCGCAGCACGGCGCCGTACCAGACGGAGGCTTCGGCCTCGACCCGCACGTCGCCGACCAGGGTGGCGGTGGGGGCGATCCAGGCCCCGGAGCTGACCTGCGGCTCACGGCCTTCGAAGGCGAATAGTGGCATCCGCCCATCATGCACCCCGGGGCCGGGCGGAGCGGTTACGCCTGCGGCTGGGAGATGTTGACCAGCCAGGAGATGCCGAACTTGTCGACGCACATGCCGAACTCGTCGCCCCAGACCTGCTTCTGCAGCGGCATCTCGGTGACTCCGCCCGCGGCGAGCTGCTCGAAGTAGCCGCGCAGCGCGTCGCCGTCGTCGCCGGACAGGCTCACCGAGAAGCCGGCCGGGGCCTGGTACTCCATGTGGCTGGGCACGTCGGCAACCATGAGCGTGTAGCCGGCGCTGGTCTCGAGCTGCCCGTGCATGATCTTGCCGGCGTCGGACGCTTCGGCCGCGCCCATGTCGCCGAACGTCATGATGTTGAGCTCGCCGCCGAACACGCCCTGGTAGAACTCCAGCGCCTGACGGGCGGTGCCGTTGAGGTTGAGGTATGGATTCAGCCGAGATGCCATGGTCTCTCCCCGAAGTCTCGTCCATGAGCGGGAGGTGTCCCCCTGTGGCCGACGCTACCAGCCGGGCCGCCGGAGCGTCGGGCTAGCCCGCGGTCAGCGCCGTGACGATGTCGCGGACCCGGTCGGGGGGCATGGCGCGGGTGGCGTCGCCGACGTACAGCTCGACCCGCTGCACGCCGGGATCGGGCGTGATCATGGCCTGCGGCCAGGTCCAGACGCCCTGCTCGGCGGCCAGCCGGCGGGCCGCGGCGGCGAAACCCTCCTGGGTGACGGCCAGCAGCAGGTGCATCATCGAGACCTGCGGCGGGTCGGGAACGACCCGAACGCCCGGGGCCCCGCGCAGGGCGGATGCGATCTCGTGGGCGTGGGCAAGGTAGTCCGGCATCAGCGGGAGCCTGCGCCGCAGGCAGCTCAGCGCCGAGGCGGCTCCCGGCCACAGCCCGTGCAGCGTGCCGCCCATCCGCTTGCGCCACTCCCGGACCTCGGCCAGGACATCCGCGGGCCCGGCCAGGCAGCACCCGGCTAGCGCGCCGATGCCCTTGTAGAACGACACGTAGACGGTGTCGAACAGCGCCGCGATCTCGGCCAGCGGCCGACCGTACCCGGCCGCCGATTCGTACAGCCGGGCGCCGTCCAGGTGGACGGCGGCCCCGCGTTCGGAGGCCCATTCGGTCTGTGCCCGCAGGTCATCCCAGTCCGGCTGCTGCCCGCCGAGATCGCGCTGCGGCAGCTCGATCAGCAGCGTCCCGGGCGGTTCGGCGATCGCGGTCAGGTCGTCGACGGTCAGCAGCCGGGCCTGGTCGCCGGCCGGCCGGCCGGTCAGGCCGTGCAGCCGCTGGAAGGCCCGGTCCTCGTGCCGGTCCAGGTGGCACAGGGGGTGGTACACCACCGCCCGGCGCTGGCGACGGTCGGCGTGCACGCGCAGCACCGACTGCTGGGCCATCGTGCCGCTGGGCAGGTAGACGGCGGCCGGCTTGCCGAGCAGCCCGGCGACCTCGGCCTCGAGCTCGGCGACCACGCCCCCCTCGCCGTAGCGGTCCGGCACCGTGTCCGCGGGGATGCTGGCCAGCAGGTCAGCCGGGCGCACCGCGCCGTGGCCGGTCAGGAACACGGTGCACTGGTCGCGCAGGACGTCCTGCTCGCGGAGGTCGGTCATGCCCCATTATTAGCTGGGCTGGGCCCCGCCGGCTGCGGTACGGTCCGGCCATGGCGGATGCGGACGGCTACTTCCCCGAGCGGGTCGCGGCGACCTATGACGACTCGTCGGAGGGCATGTTCGATCCCTCCTTCACGGACACGGTGGCGGAGGTGCTGGCCGGGCTGGCGGGCGGCGGGCGGGCGCTGGAGTTCGGCATCGGGACCGGACGGATCGCGCTGCCACTGGCCGGCCGCGGCGTCGAGGTGCACGGCATCGACCTGTCCCGGGCCATGGTGGCCCGGCTCCGCGCCAAGCCCGGCGGCGACGCCATTCCGGTCGCCATCGGCGACTTCGCCACCACCACGATGGACGGCACGTTCACGCTGGCCTACCTGGTCTTCAACACGATCGAGAACCTGACCACGCAGGACGCCCAGGTCGCCTGCTTCCGCAATGCCGCGGCGCACCTGGAGCCCGGCGGCTGCTTCGTCATCGAGGTCGGGGTCCCCGAGCTGCGCCGGCTGCCACCCGGGCAGAACGTCCTGCCGTGGCAGGTGACCCCAGCGCAGTGGGCGTTCGACGTCTACGACACGGCCACCCAGGCGATGAGCTCGAACTACATCACGCTCACCGACGGCCGCGGCGAGTACCGGTCGATCCCGTTCCGGTACGTGTGGCCGTCCGAGCTCGACCTGATGGCGCGGCTGGCCGGGATGCGGCTGCGCGACCGGTGGGAGGACTGGAACCGGACGCCGTTCACTGGCGACAGCCGCAAGCACGTCTCGGTCTGGGAGAAGGTCTAGGAACGGCCACGGTCCCAGTTCGGCTTGCGCTTCTCGAGGAAGGCCCGCATCCCCTCCTGCGCGTCCGGCAGCTGGCTGGTCGCCGCCATGACCTCGAGGGCGTAGGCGTAGGCCTTGGGCT
>DAIOWL010000498.1:0-5565 GCA_036758545.1 Streptosporangiaceae bacterium
ATCCGGGGCTGCGCGGCGCGGGTCGCGCAGGCCTACGGCGAGCACCCGGAGACCGCGGTGCTCCGGATGCGCTGGGCCCGTGCCGCGGTCGCCGGCCCGTCCGGCGCCGTCCGCGCCCAGCCGGCCTGCTTCGCCCGCGCGGCCTAACCCCGGCCGTCGAGCCCCCGGCCGTCGAGCCCCCGGCCGTCGAGCCCCCGGCCGTCGAGCCACAGCGCCCAGGGCTCTACCGCGCCGACCCGGAGCAGCCCGGCCGAAGCCCACGGATCCAGTGCCAGCCGCGTCCTGATCTCGTCCTCGTCCGCCGCCTCGACCGCGTGCAGCGTCCGATCCCCGTCGCCGACCGGCCCGCCCAGGATGATGAACCCGTCCTTCACCAGCCCGTCCATGAACGCCGCGTGCTCATCCCACCCGTCCTGCTCCCGGATCGGACGCCCCGGATCCCAGTTCGGCCCGTGCACCAGCCGCACCGCGAAATTAGCCATCCCCCGACCGTAACGCCCCCCACCGACAATCCGCCCCCGCGAACACCCCGGCCGTGATTGCGTGACACCGCACCCCCGATAGCGGGTGTTTTGACACTCAATCCGGAGGTATGCACTCCGCGCAGCCCCGGGGAAAACCCCCGGGTCAAGACGGGCGTTTCCCGCGTTCCGCCGGCCAGCCCCGGACCGGCACGCTAAAAGCGAGCAATCCAGCCCGCGAGGAGGCGACCCGTGATCGAGGCTCACGCCCTGACCAAGCGCTACGGCCCGGTGACGGCGGTCGATCAGCTGAGCTTCGACGTCCGCCCCGGCGTCGTCACCGGCTTCCTCGGGCCGAACGGGTCCGGCAAGTCCACCACCATGCGCCTGATCCTGGGCCTGGACGCGGCCGACCACGGCACGGTCACGGTCGCCGGCCACGGCTACCACGACCTGCGATACCCGCTCCGCGAGGTCGGCGCGCTGCTCGAAGCCAAGGCCTTCCACCCGGGCCGCAGCGCCCGGGCGCACCTGCAGGCGCTGGCCGCCAGCAACGCCATCGCGCCCAGCCGGGTCGACGCAACCCTCCAGCTCGTCGGCCTGCAGGCCACCGCGAACCGCAGAGCGGGCCAGTTCTCCCTGGGCATGGCCCAGCGGCTGGGTATCGCCACCGCGCTGCTCGGCGACCCGCCCATCCTCATCTTCGACGAGCCCGTCAACGGCCTGGACCCGGAAGGGATCCGCTGGATCAGGAACCTGATGAAGTCGCTGGCCGGGGAGGGCCGGACCGTGTTCGTCTCCAGCCACCTGATCGCCGAGATGGCGCTGACGGCCGAGCGCCTGATCGTCATCGGGGCCGGCCGCCTGCTGGCCGACACCACAGTGGCCGAACTGTCCGCCACGAACACATCCCTCGAGGACGCCTTCCTCGCCCTCACCTCGGGCAGCGCCGAGTTCCGCGCCGCAGGAGGCAGCTAATGGCCAGCAGCTACACGTTCCGGAACGTCGCCCGGATGGAATGGATCAAGCTCCGCACCCTGCGCTCGGTGCGCTGGACCCTGCTGTTCGCGCTGGCCGGGATGATCGGCATCGGCATCGCCGCCGGATTCAATACGAGAAACCCCAAAGGCGACGTGACCAACAACATCCTGGTCGGCGGGGCCCTCGGGTCGGTGCTGTTCGCGGTGCTCGGCGTGCTGGTGATGACCAGCGAGTACTCCTCGGGGACGATCAGGGCCACGCTGGCCGCGATCCCGAAACGCCCGCTGGTCCTGGCGGCCAAGGCCGCGGTATGGGGAACGACCGCGCTGGTCGCCGGCGAGCTGGTCACCTTCGCCTGTTTCCTGGCGGGCGCCGCGTTCGTCCACGGCGGCGTGCCCCGCCCCGCGCTCGGCCAGCCCGACGTGCTGCGGGCGGTCGTGCTGTCCGGCGTCTACCTGTGCCTGGTCGGGCTGATCGGGCTGGCCCTCGGCGTGATTATCCGGCACGGTGCGCCCGCCATCACCGCCCTGGTCGCCCTGGTGTTCGTCGCGCCGCTGGCCGGGCTCGCGGCCACCCCGGCCGGGCAGTACCTCCCCGAGCTCATCTTCGCCAACTCGCTCGGTGCCACCAAACCGGTCCAGGGTTTCAACGTCTCCCCGTGGGCCGGCCTGGCCGTCATCGCCGCCTACGCCGTCGCCCTGCTCGCCGTCGGCGGCTGGCTCCTCACCCGCCGCGACGCCTAGGCCCATGACCGCCCCAGCCGCCGCCGCGGGCGCCGCGGTCCGCGCGCCATTCACTGGCCGCGCCCGCCGCGAGCTGCTGTTCTGCGTCCTGGGGCTGCCGCTCAGCCTGCCGCTTCCCGTCGTCGGCTTCGCCGTCACGATCGGGCTCGCGCAGGTGGCCGGGCCGCCGTGGACCGCGGACGGCAACCCGTCGTGGCTGGCCCTGCTGACCGCCGCGGCCGTCGTCGTCCTCACTATGGTGCTGATGGTGGCGACCGGCCTCACCCGGGCCCTGGCCGCGGCCGTCCGCAGAACCGCAGGCAAGCTGCTCGGCGAGCACGTGGCCACGCCGCCCTCGCCACGCACCCGGCTCGGCGACGGCCCGGGCTGGCGCGCGATGGCCTACCTGATGCTCAAGCTCCCGGCCGGACTGGCCGAGTGGTACGCCGTCGGCGTGTTCTGGGTGGCCGGGGTCGTCAACCTGACCTACCCGTTCTGGTGGCTGTCCTTCCGCAACCACTCTCCGGGCGTGCGGCTGAGCCCGGTCCCGGTGATCACCCCGTTCACCTGGTCCGGCGTGGGCGGCCACTTCCAGATCACGACGTTCCCCGGCACGTTCGCCGCGTTCGGCGCCGGCGCCGCGATGCTGCTCGCCGCCCCGTGGGTGACCAGGGCAGTGGTCGCCGCCGACCGCTGGCTCGTCCGCGGCCTGCTCGGCCCGGGCCGCCTCACCCAGCGGGTACACGACCTGGAGCAGACCCGGGCGCTGGCCGTCGAGGACGCCGCCGCCCGGCTCCGCCGCCTCGAGCGTGACCTGCACGACGGCGCGCAGATCCGGCTGGCCACGCTGGCCATGAACCTGGGCATGGCCAGGAAGAAGCTCGGCGACCAGGGCACCGTCCCCGACGTCACGGCCGCCCGCGAGCTGGTCGGCGCCGCCCACAGATGCGCCAAGGACGCCCTGGTCGAGCTGCGCGAGCTGGCCCGCGGCATCCACCCGCCGGTGCTGGACAACGGGCTAGCCGACGCATTGGCCAGCCTGGCCGCGACCAGCGCCATCCCGGCCGAACTGGCCGTGACCGTCCCGGTCCGGCCGACCCCGGCGATCGAGACGATCGCCTACTTCTGCGCCGCGGAGCTGCTGGCCAACGCGGCCAAGCACAGCCAGGCGAACACGATCAAGATCTTTATTTCCGAACGGGCGGGGCTTCTCGCCCTCCGGGTCACCGATGACGGCCTCGGCGGGGCGGACCCGGCCCGGGGCAGCGGCCTGTCCGGCCTGGCTCAGCGGGTCGCCGTGGTCGACGGGCACCTGGACATCGCCAGCCCGCCCGGCGGGCCGACCGCGATCACCGTCGAGCTTCCGCTGCGCGCCGGGCACCGCTGATGCGCATCGTGATCGCGGAGGACGCCGCGCTGTTCCGGGCCGGGCTGGTCCGGCTGCTGGAGGACGAGGGCCACCAGGTCTGCGCCGAGGTGGCCGACGGTGAGGCGCTGCTGGCCGCGGTGGCCAGCCAGCGGCCCGACGTCGTGGTCGCCGACATCAGGATGCCGCCGACCTTCACCGACGAGGGCCTGCGCGCCGCATTGGAGCTGCGCCGGACCCACCCGGGCACCGCGGTCCTGGTGCTGTCCCAGTACATCGAGACCAGGTACGCGGCCCAGCTGCTGCACGGCAGCCCGGCCGGCGTGGGCTACCTGCTCAAGGACCGGGTCGCCGACGTGGCCGAGTTCACCGACGCGGTCGGCCGGGTCGCCGCGGGCGGCACCGCGCTGGACCGGGAGGTGGTCAGCCAGCTCCTCGCGGCCAGCCGGCACGCCGGAGACCTGGAGCCGCTCACCCCCCGCGAGCGGGACGTGCTCGCGCTGATGGCCGAAGGGCGGTCCAACGCCGGCGTCGCCGCCGCCCTGGTCCTCACCCTCGGCACGGTCGAGAAGCACGTGGCCAGCATCTTCAGCAAGCTGGGCCTGCCCGCGTCGGAAACCGACAACCGCCGGGTCCTGGCCGTCCTGCGTTACCTCGGTTCCTGACCGGGTAGGGTCCTGACGTGGCTGAGGTAGTTCTCTTTCATCACGCGCAGGGCCTGACCTCCGGCGTGGTCGCGTTCGCCGACGAGCTGCGCCGCGCCGGGCACACCGTGCACACTCCGGACCTACTCGACGGGCGCACGTTCGGCTCGATCGACGACGGCCTGGCCTATGCCGAAGAGCTCGGCTTCCCCGGCGAGATCCTCAGCCGCGGCGCCCGGGCCGTCGAGGGCCTGCCCGCCGACCTGGTGTACGCGGGCTTCTCGCTCGGCGTGCTCCCGGCCCAGATGCTGGCGCAGACCCGGCCGGGCGCGCGGGGCGCGCTGCTGTTCTACTCCTGCGTGCCGGTCTCGGAGTTCGGCCCCGGCTGGCCCGAGGGGTTGCCGGCGCAGATCCACGGGATGGACGCCGACCCGATCTTCGCCGGCGAAGGCGACATCGACGCCGCCCGCGAGCTCGTCAGCCAGGCCAAGGACGCCGAGCTGTTCCTCTACCCCGGCGACCAGCACTACTTCGCCGACAGCTCGCTCCCCACCTACGACCCAGCCGCCACCGCCCTCCTCACCCAGCGCGTCCTAACCTTCCTCCGCACCCACTAAACCCCCACCCCCGCGCCCCCACCCCCGCGCCCCCGCGCGCCGCCCTCCCGGTGGGGTGAAGGGGCCCTGGCCCCCGATAGATAGGGGCAGGGGCCCATCCACCCCATACGCCCGCTCCCGCTGAACCCCCCGCAAGCCCCAGAGGCCCACCCCCTTCACAGCAGCACCAGCGGCACGGGCCCGGGCCGCGCGTTAGCTGGCCAGGAACCGGCTGATCGCGGTCCACGAGCGCTCGGGCTGGTCGGCCTGGACCATGTGCCCGCAGTCATCGAGCACTTCGACCCGGCTGCCCGCGATCCGGCTGCCGAACTCCCTCGCGTACCCGACCGGGACGAACGCGTCCTCGCGCCCCCAGACGATGAGCGTCGGCACCTGGACGCGGTGCAGCCGGCGGCCGAGGCCGTGGTCGGCGATCGGCCAGGCGAACTTCGTGGTGCAGCCGACGTTCCAGGTGGCCTGCGCGATCTCCTTCGCCTGCTGAGCCGGATCGGCGGGCATGGCCTGCGCGGCCCGCGCCGCCTCGCTGTCGGGGTGGGCGTACAGGTATTTCGGCAGCTGCTCCGGCGGCCCGGACACCATCTCCATCAGCGGGATCGGGGCGTCGTCGCGCCACAGGCCGAGCGGCGAGAGCAGCACGAGCCTGGAGAACAGCCGCGGGAAGCAGGCCGCCAGGTCGGCCGCGACCATGCCGCCGAACCCCTGGCCGAGCGCTACTGGGCGCTCAAGCCCGAGCTTGCCGGCCAGTTCGGTGTAGATGAGCAGCAGCTCCCAGTA
>DAIOWL010000499.1:0-5563 GCA_036758545.1 Streptosporangiaceae bacterium
TCGTTGATGTCGCGCCAGATCTCGTAGCCGTGTTCCCGGCAGATCTTCCCGTCCCGGCACTGGAACGCGTGCAGCAGGCGGACGCTCACGGTGGTCCCGGGCGGGTACGGGCAGTTGCGGAACCCGTCCCCGGTGATGGTCCACTCGAAGATGCTGTCGTCGAACACCCATTCTTCGGTGGCGAACCGGTGCAGGTTGACGATCTTGTGGATGTTCATCGAGCCGAAGATCTTCAGGTACTCCTGCTTGACGTCTTCGATGCTGCGCAGCACCAGGCCGCGCGCCGGGACCTCCCAGACGATGTCGTCGGTGTAGACCGCGATGGCCTGGTCGATGGTCTCCGGTGTCTCGTTGTGGAAGTGCGTCTCGACCGCGGCCAGGTTGCGGGCGATGAGGTCGTCGCGGCGGCTGGTGTCGGTCTGAGCGGTCATGACTGCCCTCCTGGACTCGCTTTCCCGCACGTTAACAAATATATGTGATAACAGCAATGATGACGGGCTCTCAGCGGCTAGCCATAGGGTTCTTCCGTGCCTGATGCGATCTTCGGGGTATCCCGGCTCGCGGAGATCTACGACCCGCTGGACCCCGACCGCTCCGATTTGGATGCCTACGCCGCTATGGCCGGTGAGTTCGGCGCGGTGACCGTGCTGGACGTCGGCTGCGGCACAGGAACACTCGCCTGCCTGCTCGCCGCCCGCGGGCTGGAGGTAGTCGCTGTCGATCCGGCCGGCGCTTCCCTTGACGTCGCCCGCCGGAAGCCGGGCGCCGACGGTGTCCGCTGGCTGCGCGCAGACGCCACAGCCCTGCCTGCGCTGCAGGTCGATCTGGTGACCATGACGGGAAACGTGGCCCAGGTCTTCCTGAGCGACGAGGAGTGGGCGGCAACGCTCGGGGGAGTCCGTGCGGCGCTGCGGCCCGGGGGCCGGCTGGTGTTCGAGAGCCGCGATCCGGCCAAGAAGGCGTGGCTGGAGTGGAACCGGAATCAGACCTACCGCCGTGTCGTCATCCCGGGAGCTGGCCGGGTCCAGACGTGGACAGACCTGACCGGCGTCGAGGGAAGCCTGATCTCCTTCCGGACGACCTTCGTGTTCGGCAGTGACGGTGCAGTGCTGACGTCCGATTCCACGTTGCGGTTCCGAAGCCGCGGCGAACTCATCAGCTCGCTGGCTGCGGCCGGCCTGGTGGTCGACGAGATCCGGGACGCTCCCGACCGGCCCCGGCGTGAGTTCGTCTTCATCGCGCGACGAAGCGGTGCCGCATCTCGCCGATGCCTTCGATATGACTGGTGAGGACGTCCCCGTCGGTGAGCCAGCGCTGTGGGTCCCGGCCGAGCCCGACGCCGGCTGGGGTGCCGGTGAAGATGACGTCGCCGGGCAGCAGCGGGACGCTGGCTGACAGCCTCGCCACCAGCGCCGGGACGCTGAAGATCAATTGGCTGGTCCGGCTGGACTGCACGGGTTCGCCGTTGATCTCGCAGCCGAGGGCCAGGTCGCCGGGATCGTCGAGGTCGTCCAGGGTGACCAGCCAGGGCCCGACCGGCCCGAAGCCGGGCAGCGACTTGCCCATGCTGAACTGGGCCGGCGCGGCGGCTAGCTGCAGCACCCGTTCGGATATGTCCTGGCCGACGGCGTAACCGGCCACGTATTCCAGTCCCCGTTCGGCCGGGACATGGCGGGCGCGGCGGCCGATGACGGCCGCCAGCTCGACCTCCCAGTCGACGTGACCGCCCGGTGGCAGCTCGATGTCACCGTGCGGTCCGGTGATGCAGCTGGGGAACTTGGTGAACACCGGCGGCTCCCCGGCCGGCACCGGCAGCCCCGACTCGGCCGCGTGGTCGCGGTAGTTCAGCCCGATGCCGAACACCTGGCGCGGCGCCGGGACCGGCGAGCCCAGGCCGTCCGGCCGGACCGGCGCGCCGCCCTGCCAGCGGATGCCGGCCGCCCAGCCGGTGAAGGCGTCCCAGTCCTCGTAGATGGCCTGCGGCTCGGGGCCGAACCGGCCGCCGCTGTTCTTCTCGACGTCGTGGGCGATCTCGTGGCCCTCCCCGCCGGTGACGACGACGAGGCGGCCCTCGTAATTGGCGATGCGCATGTCTGATGCTCCGGATTCGCGGCGGGACGTCTTGTTGTTATCACATATACCGCTTAGGGTAACGCGCAGGGCGAGGTGGGCCCAGTCCATGGGCACAGACGAGGAGACAGGCTATGGCTGAGCAGCGCAGCACCATCGAGTTCAGGGTGGACGGACTGAGCATCGCGGCGCTGACCGCGGGCCCGGTGACTGACACGCAGGCTGGCACGGGGGACGGCCGCGGAAGGCCGCTGATCGCCGCGCTGCACGGCGGCACCTACACGGCCCGCTACTACGACGTCGCGGGCTCGTCGCAGGGAACGTTCATGGACCTCGCGGCCGCGGCCGGATACCCGGTGGTCTGCTTCGACCGGCCCGGGTACGGCGGGAGCGCGGCGCTGCCTCCGGCGGAGAACACCTTCGGCCGGCACGCGCAGCTGCTCGCGGACGCGATCGGGCAGGCCGCGGCGCGAATCCCGGCTGACGGCGTGTTCCTGACCGGGCACTCGATCGGCGGCATGATCGCCATGATGATCGCGGCCGGAGACATCGACTTCCGCCTCACCGGCCTGTCCGTCACCGGCATGGGCGCGGTCATCCGGGCCGGCGGCCCCGCGCACGCGCTCGCCTCGCTGCCTCCGGACGAGACCGTGGATCTGCCCTACGACCAGCGGGATCAGGTGATGTTCGGGCCCGAATCTACCTGGACCGCGGCCGCGGTCCAGGCGGCGCACGGGTCCTACGCGCCGACGCCGGTGCGCGAGCTGATCGAGGCACCGCAGTGGCCGGACGCGCACCTGCCCGGACTCGCACCCCGGATCACGGTGCCGGTACATAACGCGCTGGCCGAGTTCGACGCGCTGTGGGACAGTTCCCCGGCCAACGTGGAGCAGTTCGCCAAGCTGCTGACCGCCGCCCCGTTCACGGACGCGAGCATCGCCCGGGCCACCGGGCACAGCATCGACCACCACATCCTGGGCCACGCGCTGCACCTGCGCCAGCTGGCCTTCGCCGAGGAGTGCCAGCTGTGGGCGGCCCAGCAGAGCTGACCGCCGCCAGCCTGCCCGGGACGGTCCCGGTCGTGGTGGCCGGCGGCGGGCCGGCGGGCCTGACCTGCGCGGTCGAGCTCGGCCGCCGGGGCATCGGCTGCCTGGTCATCGAACCGCGCACCACGGTCTCCCGGGCGCGGCCGCGGTGCAAGACGATCAACGTGCGGTCGATGCAGCACCTGCGGCGCTGGGGTATCGCCGACCGGCTGCGCGACCGGGCCCCGTTGTCGCCGGCCTGGTCCTCCGACGCCGTGTTCTGCACCTCGCTGGCCGGCCGCGAGCTGTCCCGGTTCACCGGCGTGCTCGGGCTGGTGCCCGAGGGCGACCGCTTCCCCGAACTCGGCCAGCAGGCCCCGCAGTACGTGCTGGAGGAACTTCTCCGCGAGGTGGTCAGGGAACTACCCGCATGCCAGCTGGCGACCGGGTTCACCGTGACCGGCGCCGAGCAGGACGAGGGCGGGGTGCGGGTAACGGTGGCCGACCGGGACGGCGGGCACGCCGTGGTCACGGCGGATTATCTAATCGGCTGCGACGGACCGCGGAGCGTCGTACGGGACCGGATCGGCGCCGCCTATACCGGCGAGGCGGCCCTGCGTCCCAACTTCGGCATGGTCTTCACCGCCCCGGACTTGTGGCGGCACGTCAGGCACGGGCCGGCCGTGCACTACTGGATCATCAACCCGGCCGCCCCGGCCCTCATGGGCCCGATCGACCTGGACGGCACCTGGTGGCTCATCGCCTTCGGGGTGGACTCCGAGACCGGTGAGCGGGAGGCGGCGCGCCTGATCGACGCCGCCGCGGGGGTGCCATCGGGCGCGGTGGTGCGGTCCACCGACCCGTGGACGGCGCGGATGCAGATCGCCGACACGATGCGCCGCGGCCGCGTCTTCCTGGCCGGGGACGCGGCCCACCTGAACCCGCCGTTCGGCGGGCACGGGCTCAACACCGGGGTCGGCGACGCCGTCGACCTGGGCTGGAAGCTGGCCGCCACGCTGGACGGCTGGGGCGGTCCGGCGCTGCTGGACAGCTATGAGCTCGAGCGGCGTCCCATCCAGGAGCGGGTGATCCGCGAGGCGACCGCGAACATGGCGGTTACCTCGCCCGAGCTGCTGGCGGACAACCTTGACGCGGACAACGCGGTCGGCGAGCACGCACGGCGTGCCGCCGGGGAGCGCATCCAGCAGGCCAAGCGACCCGAGTTCCACTCCCTGGAGCTCGTGCTGGGTATCAGGATCGAAGACTCACCCGTCATCGCCCGCGAGCCGGACGCGGCGGCGCGGCGGGAGACACTGCCGGGGGTCCAGCTGCCCGGGGTGCAGCTGCCGGGGGTCCAGCTGGGCGCACTGCTGCCGCACGCCTGGCTCGGCCCGGGCCGATCGCTCTACGACGAGCTCGGCGAGGGGTTCACGCTGCTGGTGCGCCGTCCGGGCACCGGCACCGGCGCCATCGAGAAGGCGGCCCGCACCCGGGGCGTGCCGCTCCGCGTGCTCGATGTGCCTGACCAGGACCCTGTTCACCGCGGGGTTCACCGCGGGCCCGCGCTCGCGCTGGTCCGCCCCGACCAGTACGTGGCGTGGGCCGGCGACTGCGAGCCCGGTGACGGCCTGGCCCTGATCGACCGGGTCCGGGGCTCGCGGGTTAGCTGACCGGCGCGACCCGGCTCCGGCCGGGGCCGAGGGCCAGCAGGGCGGTCTGCTCGTTGCGCGACAGGTGCTGCTGGACCGCGTCCGCGGCGACCTCCGGGTCGCGCTGCCGGAAGGCGGCGACCAGCTCGACGTGGTACTGCTCGCGTCGCGCGTGCTCCTGCGGATCCGGGTCCAGGCTGCCCCAGCCGATCCGGATGTAGCGCTCCGAGGCCCGCCATAGCGTGCTCAGGATGCGGATATCCCAGCTGGTGGCGGCCGGCGCGAGCAGCGCGTGATGGAACTCGTGATGGGAGTCGTAGATGTCGTTCATGGTCCGGTCCTGCGCCCCGAACCCCACCGCTTCGCGCTCCAGGCGGTCCAGCTCGGCGTCAGACAGCAGCCGGCAGGACCGCTGGGCGATCTCCGGCTCCAGCCGGCGCCGCAGCCGGTAGATGCCCTGCAGCTCGTCGAGGTCCAGCGGCGCGACCCGGGCACTGCGCCCCGGCCGGGTCACCACCAGGCCCTCACTCTCCAGGCTGCGCAGCGCCTCACGCACCGGGATGATGCTGACCTGCAGCATCTCGGCCAGTTCGCGCAGCGACAGTTCGCGGCCGGGCGCCAGCGCGCCGGACAGGATCGACCGGCGCAACTCGGTCATGACCTGCTCGACGACGGAGCGCGACTCGATCGGCCGAACCGCCGCCACGGCCGCCACTGACCCGGTCGAGTTCACCCGTTGCCTCGCTTTCGCCGCCGACGCTGACGCGACTCATCATACCGGCGTCTGCTGTTATCACATATATTGGATAGCGTGCTCCT
>DAIOWL010000500.1:0-5563 GCA_036758545.1 Streptosporangiaceae bacterium
GCGCACGGCTGATACAGGCCGAATGGATGCGTTACGACCAAAGGCATGAACCTGCACCTGTGGCGGCTAACCTCCAGGCAGGACTGATCCCCAGCGGAAGCGCCGAAGGAATGACTGACCACGGCCCGTCGCCCAGGGGCGCTGCCGCGAGGGGTGGCGTGACCCTTCGCCTGCTCTGGCCGCAATGGCAGGGGGCCGGCACCTCGAGCGTCACCGAACTCGCGTCTGAGTTCCCGTTCGGCATCGCCCGCCGCGGGCTCGGCGGTCCTGGCGGCGATCCTGCCCTCGAACCAGGGTCCCGTCGCGACCGCACCCGTCACCTTCAGCGACGAGGACCTAGAGGAACGCGACGGCATCGAGGCCAAGACGGTCATCCTCCGCCAGCTCGCGGCGGCCCTGGAGGTCATCCGCCAGCACGATCCAGCGCGGATCGCGACCCTCGGCGGGGAGTGCGCGGTAAGCGTCGCGCCGTTTTCCGAACTCGCCCGCCGGTACGGCGATGACCTGGCGATCGTGTGGATCGACTCGCACCACGACATCGGGACGCCGGCCAGCCAGTACCCGGGCTTTCACGCCATGGCAGTGGCCGCGCTGACCGGGCACGGCGATCCCGACGTGCAGGCGCTGCTGCCAGCCACGGTCCCCGCGGACCGGGTCGCCCTGGCCGGGCTGCACGCATGGACCGAGGACGACATCCCGAACGTCGTCCGGTGGGGCATCGCCTCGTTCAGCCCGGACGACCTCCGCGCGACGACGCGCCCGCTGCTGGACTGGCTCGCCGCCGCCGGATGCTCGAAAGTCGCGATCCACTTCGACGTCGACACCATCGACAGCAACGAGCTCGTGCTGGGACTCGGCGCCGAGCCGGGCGGCCTGACCAGCGCGCAGGCGCGCCGCATCGTCGCCGACATCGACGCGGCGGCCGATGTCGTCGGGTTCACGATCGCGGAGTTCTTTCCCCGGCAGGTCATGCACCTGCAGCAGATCCTGGACGGTTTCCCGCTGATCTCCGGGACGGCCACGACGCGATGACCCGGGCATCGGGTGTCCAGGACCGGCGCGCTGTTCACTGCGTCCGGTAAACCAAGCGTGCGACCCTAGTCGTACGTGCCGCTGCCAGGCACCACGCCAGCGCGGAGGGTGCGCCATGCTGTCAAACCGCCAGCAGATTGCGCGGCTGCGGCACCTGGCCGTGCAAGCGCTCGGCGCGTACCCTCTGGTTGCTCCGGAGCTGCGGTTTGTCGCTCACGGCGAGAACACGACGTTCCGGGTCGATGCGATGGTCGCCGGCGGCCGTGATCGTTTTCTGCTCCGGGTACACCGGCCGGCACGGCACGGCCGGCGCCTCGACTCCGCGACCGCGGTCGGTTCCGAACTGGACTGGCTGACGGCGCTGCGGGCGGACACCGGCCTGTCGGTCCCGGAGCCCGTCCGGACGACCAACGGGAAACTGACCACGACCGCGGCGTCCCCGGACGTGCCGGAGCCGCGGGTTTGCTCGCTGCTGCGCTGGATGGACGGCCGTGTGCACAGCTCCGTACCCCGGCCAGTGCACCTTCGCCGGCTGGGAAGCGTCATGGCGCGGTTGCAGAATCACGCTAGCCAGTGGTGCCCGCCGCCCGGCTTCGCGCGGATCCGCTGGGACTGGGAAACGTTCTTCGGCGACACCATGGTCTACGGGGGAATCAACGCCGCCGACGCCTGGGATCTCATTCCCGCTGACCTGCGGCGGACGTTCGACCGGGTGGCCTCGGGCATGCAGCGGGTGATGACGCAGCTGGGCGACGGCGCCGACCAGGTCGGCCTCATCCACGCCGATCTGCACCTAGACAACGCACTGTTCTGGCGCGACGACGTCAGGATCATCGATTTCGACGACTGTGGCTTCGGCTACTGGCTCTACGACATCGCGGTCCCGCTATGGGAACTGCGGCACCGGGGCGACTACGAGCAGTTCCGTGCTGCGCTCGTCGAGGGTTACACCCAGCATCGGCCACTGCCGCCCGGAGGCCTTACCCATCTCGATGACTTCATCGCTACCCGCGAGGTCGCGTTCGGGCTGTGGTACGCCGGCACCGCGGAGGTCAACCCCGCGTTCCAGGCCGACCTTTCCGAGGTTCTGGGTGACATCGGCCACTCGCTGGACACCCTCCTCGGAGACTAGACGCCAGGCCGCTCTTCCACACGAACCCGCTTAGGCCCAACGGCATCGGGTCACCACCCGGCCCAGCGCATAAATATGCCTGCCGAGCCTCGATCAGGTGGCGGCATCTACCAGGAGAGCCGTAGCGGCGGCACGAGAACCTCGTCCACAACCGGTGGTCAGGGACGAGGGTCGAACTGTCGGCCTTCCGCTTTCAGGCCGGACATATCCCGAGTTGGCGCCGGTCGTGCGGGAGTCATGCGCCCTCGCCAGTCGTTGCTGGTAGCCGGTGGCTGCTGCTGTTGCTGTCACTGTCAGCCGCGGTCGGCTATGCGGACTGGTTGCCCCGACCGCTCGCCTGTCCTGGCCTGGCCGACCCGCCTTACCCTGGCAGCGCCCGGCTGTACCTGGAGCAACTTAGCTCAGGCAGCGCGGGCAGGCCACGGCACGTCCGTGGCATTGATCCTGGGGAAACTGGGACCACGGTATGTGGTTGGAAGATGGCTTTTAGCAGTGTCGACACGTTCTACGGAGAGCCGGAACCTCCCACCACTTGACGGCCTAATGTGAGAGGATTTTGGTTGTGGCGTGTGCAGCAATAGAGTCTCGGGCAGCGGTGTTTACCGTAGCGGGATTGTTCGCTGGCATAGGAGGGCTTGAACTCGGTTTTCATCAAATTGGCGCCCGTACCGAACTGCTGTGTGAAAAATGGGAGCCTGCCCGGGCTGTTCTAGAGGAACGTTTCCCGGGAGCCGACTTTCACGGAGATATTAGCAACTTGAAGGAGCTTCCGCCCACAGATGTAGTTACAGCAGGATTTCCATGCACGGATCTGTCGCAGGCGGGCCGGACCGCAGGAATTCACGGCCGGGAATCCGGTTTGGTCAAATACCTATTTGATCTGCTGGACAATGCCCAACCACGGTGGGTTGTGATCGAGAACGTGCGTAATATGCTCGTCCTCGACGGCGGTAATGCCATGGATTATCTGGTAAATAAGCTGGAGGAGCTCCAATACCGCTGGGCCTACAGGCTGGTTGATTCGCGATTCACTGGCGTGCCGCAGCGGCGGCAGCGTGTCCTGCTGGTTGCCTCCCGTGAGGAAGACCCGCGTACCGTCTTGTTCGCCGACGACGCCGGTGAACCGGATAATGCACAGTTGCGCGCGGATGCGTACGGCTTCTACTGGACCGAGGGACTTACCGGCCTAGGCTGGGCGAAGGACGCAGTGCCTACGCTGAAGGGCGGATCCGGACTCGGCATTCCATCCCCTCCGGCCGTGTGGATACGGGACCGTCAGCCAGGGAACGCCATCGTCACGCCGAGCATCTCCGATGCGGAACATCTCCAGGGTTTCCCCAGAGGCTGGACCGTTCCCGCGGCCACTGCTGGGCGTCTCAGTCCCCGGTGGAAACTTGTCGGGAATGCTGTCACGGTAGGGGTGTCGGCCTGGCTCGGCCAGCGCCTTGCCACCCCGGCTCCCCCTCTGCCACTAATGGAGGTCGAGCTCAGCCCTGCGGCCAAGTGGCCGCCAGCCGCGTGGGGCACGAGTGGCCGACGCTGGCTGGTCCCCGTGTCTATGTGGCCTGAGGTGCGGCCGTATGAGCATTTGCTCGATGCGCTCGAGCCCGGCAACCTCACGCCCTTGAGCTGGAAAGCAGCTCAAGGCTTCCGCAGCAGGATGGAGAAAAGCAAACTCCGGTTCGACGAGGCTTTCAGGCTGGCCATTAAGGAGCACGAAGAGCTGCGCCGCCCGCAATGACGGCCTCTCGGAGTTCGCGGCGGCAGGCCCCGGTAGCCGGGATTGTGGCCTGCAAGCGAGTCAGGAGACCCTCAGCGGGGTAATCTGATCGATTGTGCCAGATCTCGGAGGAGTACCGGATAGGTTCGAGCCGCTTCTGCGCAATGTTGATCATAAGGCCAAGAGCACCGCCAAGTACCGGGAATTCGAGCGGTATCTAGCCGCGATCCTGGGCTTCCCGGCAGCGGATATCTACGCCGCATATGTGTCCAAGCGAGATAACTTCGATGTGCGGATGACGCAGTCCCCTCGCGCCCGCCGCGCCCGGCTGCGGGTCGGCCTCCTGCCGCCACATGCGGATGTGGCCCAGTTCACTGACCTGGCCGTCCGGTTCGCTCGTACCACGTATTCCGGAAGTTCGGTCTTGCTGGTGTGCGACCTGCCGAACGGCTGGGCGCCGCGGTGGGGAGTAGAGCCAGATGTCACCGGGCACCCGTCAGGGACGCCCGGCAATCTTTCCCCCTTGAGCGGATGGCAAGGTTTCGACCTTCAGACCTACCCGTATGGATCGCCTGGAGATCAGGCTCCGGTACAGGAGACGCTAGATGCATTTCTAGCGGATTTGCAGGAACCGGAGCCTTTCAAACTCTCCATTAATTTGGATAGGACACAGCCGAACTTTGCCCCTATCCCTCATCTCACAGAGGCCTTGTACAGACTTGAACCTTCCCTAATTACCACTCTTATTGAAAATGACGTTAAAGCGCGTGATGTGGTGGCGATCGCGCACCGCCGGGCAGTGGTCGAACGTTTCCGGCGCCTGCTCGAGGACCAGCAGTTCTTTAGCGAGGCTGCCGCGGAATTCGGTGGCCAGGAAGCCGTCTGGCAGAGACTGCTGGAGCAGAACCCGTGGATACTTGGTGTGAGCCTTACCGGACAACTGCTCACCAGCTGGAGTGACGAAAAACTGGAGCAGGTTGTAGCGGGCTTCTCCATCGCCGGCCCGGGCAAGCGAACTGATGCGCTTATGCATACGAGCGGCCGGATCAGGGCCTTGGTCTTTGCTGAGATCAAGCATCACGACACTCATCTGCTCGGGGACGAGTACAGACCTGGGGTCTGGGCACCGTCAAGGGAGCTCGCGGGCGGCGTGGCCCAGGTTCAGAGAACCATTCAACTTGCAGCTAGGCAGATTGGTGAACGGCTATCGGAGACAGACGCAAGCGGCGCTGATACGGGTGAGTTCACCTATCTAGTTCGCCCGCGCTCATTTCTGATTCTGGGAAACCTCGCGGGCCTACGGGGAGATCGCGGTGTTCACCAAGCCAAATACGAGTCCTTTGAGCTTTACAGACGCAATCTCTACGAACCCGAAATCATTACCTTCGATGAATTGCTTGCTCGCGCAGAGTGGCACGTGGAAATACTCGACGAGGGGGAAGAACATGGACTCGATGAGGAACCCTAGCGTCAGGTTCTGATCGAATCGGTGGAGACTGTGATGGGCACAGCGTAGGCCCTGGGTGCGGCAACGCCAGCGAGATCCGGAGCTGGGTCATTGATCAGGCTTTCGGGCCAGCTCCCATTCGAAACTGACGGTCTCGGTGAGGGCGCCATCCTCGTACTCGGGGCCGAGGCTGGCGGCGAGGTCGGCATCGAACGCGGCGGCCTGGTCACCG
>DAIOWL010000501.1:0-5557 GCA_036758545.1 Streptosporangiaceae bacterium
GGATATTCACGGGATGATCTTGGGCGGCATAAAGGGCGGACATGCCAAACGTCCAGGTAGGAGCGGTGGCGGACAGTGAATCACGTATGCTCTTGAAAACCATTGGGGACGGGGACCGCGCCGGTCTCAGTTCTGGTCTCATTCGCCGCGGTTCGAGAGCGTCCGCAGAGGACCGGACCAGGCCGCAGCTCCAGGTCACAGACCGTGCTGACCTACCGCGAACGCACGCCCGCAGACTTGGAAAGCGTGTTGGGTGCAAGCCCTCAAGAGTTCGAATCTCTTATCCTCCGCCACGCTGACCAGGCATGATGTCCCGCCCGGGCCGCATCGACCAGCTGCCGCTCTCTCAGGGACCTCGTCTGAGGTCAATGGTCCAGTTCGTATCGGCGGACCGTAGGCCCGGCTTTCGGCGCTTTCTCCCGCTGCTTGCCCGCATACCGCCTGGTCTTCGGCTCGTGGCCGCTCCAGGATGGCCCCCAGGAGGCCGCGGCGTTACGCTTTTGATGCATCCTGAGCGGGAAAGGCACCGGATGATCACAGGACCGGGAGATGAGATGGAAGCGGCGGCAGCAGGCCCTGGCGACATGCGGGCGTCGCACGCCGATCGGGAGCGGGTGATCGATACCGTCAAGGCCGCGTTCGCGCGCGGCCAGCTGACTGCGGGCGAGCTGGATGCGCGGGTGGGCCAGGTGCTCACAGCGCGAACCTATGCCGAACTGACCGCGGTCACCCTCAGCATCCCTGCGGCGTCGGACCTAGCTCGGCCGCCGAAGCCTGCCCTGGCGCAGCCGCGGCGGCCGCGGAACAGGCTCGTCAACCGGGGTGTCTGCATTATCGCGGCCACCACGCTTGCGGCCGGGGTCTGGGTGGGCATTGTCGCTGGCGCCGCGGCGGCAGTCATCGTGGCGATGTTCATGCTGAACCTCGCGGCCCTGGCCACACGTCCGTAACCTCCGTTCCGGCCAGCTGACGGCCAAGGCGGTCGCGCCCGACGCTGGCCGCGCGGCGGCCATCAGGGCCCAGCCGTCACCCCAGCCACAGGGACACCGACAGTCGACGCTGCCTGACCACGACGATGTGACAGTGCCGTGGTCAGGACAACCGCGATGTGGCATCGCCGTGGTTCCCGTCGATCTGCGCGCCCCGAGCCAGTGATGCCCGTGTTGACCGCGGGGCCTGCGTGAGCTGCCACGACCTAACGGGACACGCTCCAGGTCAGCGCGGCGCGCGGCGACCGAACAGCGGGCGCGGCGGACCGGCGTGGCGGCCTACAGGGCGGCGGGCGCCGCGGTGCGGGTTCAGCCAGCCCGTGGCGTGCCGGACGGCGGACAGCACATTCGCCTGGAAGGCCAGGCCAGGCCAGGTGCTGCTGATGAGCGGTGAGTATTGTGCCTGAATCCGGGCAGCCTTAATTCCGTCGCTGACCATGATTTGCCCTCCCAAAGCCCGGCCGCAGCCAGGTCTCGACCCCCCAAGCGGATCACTTCCCCAAGCGATATCCGCCCTTACATCTACGAGACGCGATGGCCCGAAAGGTGGTTTACTCTGCATTCAGTTGATTACGAAGAGTAATTTCCGTTTAGCTCCAGTGCCTCGGGTCGGTCGGCCGGGCAGATACCCCCAGGTCAAAGCGGCGATATAGCCATCGCCGAAGCAGCGGCAGCCCCAGACTGGCCACGCGGGATAGTCCTAATCGATCCGATTCGGCCGTCAGATTCTGAAATCGGCAGCCAGGTAATGTGCAGGCGTTTGCCCCGCTTTGCCGTCCGCATATCGTTCTTATAACGCCCGCCGGGGGTAGCTATCCGTAGCTGGACCGGAAGAGGGCCGCGTTCATTACCGGCCAATCGGGCGCCATCAGCGCTGCGGCGTTAAGGCTTCCTGGACGCCATCGCGGCGTGCGGCCGCCGGGGCTCGCCGTGGTGCGCCTTGCGCGCCGCGGCCGTCCGCGCGACCGCCGCCTTGGCGGCGGTCCTGGCCGCGGTGGCGTCGGCCTGTGCGGCCTCCCCCGCCAGATGCGGCGTCATCCAGCCGAGCATCGGCCCGAGCGCCGCGCGCCAGACGTTGGCCGAGTGGCCGCCGCCCGGCATCACCTTGAGCGGCACGTTCACCATCCGGGTCTGCAGCCGCTGCCTGAAGTCCAGCGCGGCGCCGACATCGGCCTTGTCCTCGGCGCCGACCGCCAGCCAGAAGGCGGGGAGCTGGTCGTTGACCGGCACCCGGGTGACGTAGTAGCGCGGCGTGTTGACGAGCTCGAGGCCGGGATGGCCGAGGAAGACGTTGACGGTGAGCGGCCTGCCGCCGGGCTTGTTGCCGGCCGGCACCTGGCTCTTGATCGGGGCGAAGTACCCCGACAGCACGCCCACCGCCCCGTACCCCTTCGGGTCCTGCACCCCGATGTTGGCGGCGCAGTAACCGCCCTCCGAGTACCCGGCCAGTCCCCAGGCCCGGCCCGGCGGCTGGACGCGGGCGATCCGGGCTATCGCGTCCGGCACGTCCCGCGCGACGAAGGTCATGTCCTGGATGCCGCCCGGGTTGTTGAGGCACTGGAGCCCGTACTGGGGCCCGCCATCCGTGTCGGGCATCACCAGCACCGCGGCGTCCTTGGGGTGGGTTCCCAGCAGGCTGAGGAAGGTGGGAATCACGGCCATGACGTCGACCCAGGCCCGCGGGCCGCCCGGTGAGCCGTGCAGCAGCTCGATGACCGGGAACTTGTAGTGCCGGAAGGGCTTCTGGAAGTACTGCGGTGGCAGGTAGACGAGCACGTCACGGGTCAGGTGACTGTGCGCGCCGGTGACCGAGGTCTGGAACAGGTAACCGACCTGGGCGTCCTCGGCCTGGCTGGTGACCCGGCCGATGTTCTTGTCGAATTGCTTGTTGGCGCCCCTGCCGGCGGCCGCGTACTTGGGAAGATTGCCCGCGCCCTGGCTGGTCAGATCGTTGATCATCCCGCCCCAGGTCTGGTAGTAGTCGTAGAACTTATTGACGGCGGCGACTCCGAAGACCATGGCGGGCAGGAAGGCCAGGCACGCGGCGAGCACCCGGAACACGAGCTGCCTGGTCAGGGCCACCCAGACGAGCAATCCCCCGAAGACCACCATCAGCAGCAGGAAGAAACCGGCCCCCTGCGGTTCAAACACTCGGTTCTCCTCGCCGCGTCTGGCGGCAGGGTGGTCCGCTCACCGAGGGCAGGCCGCACCTCCGCACAAGCACATGATCACAACACCGAACGACCGAGGCGTGACGTTAAGTTCCCCCAGCGGGGCCGCGACCGTGCGCGCGGGGCACTGGCTGAGCGGTGGAGGTGGGATTTGAACCCACGGAGGGGTTGCCCCCTCACACGCTTTCGAGGCGTGCGCCCTCGGCCACTAGGCGACTCCACCGCAGGCGAGCTTACCCGAATCCGCGTGTGCGCGAGGGATGACCTACCCGGCATCCGCCCGCCGCGCCGCGAAGAAGTCACGCAGCAGGTCACCGCACTCGGCGGCGAGGACGCCGCCGATGACTTCCGGGCGGTGGTTGAGGCGGGTATCGCGCAGCACGTCCCAGAGCGACCCCACCGCGCCGGCCTTAGGATCCTCGGCGCCGTAAACCACCCGGGCCAGCCTGGCTACCGTCACCGCGCCCGCGCACATGGTGCACGGCTCGAGCGTGACGACCAGCGTCAGCCCGGTCAGCCGCCAGCTGCCGAGGGCCGCGGCGGCCTGCCTGATCGCCAGCATCTCGGCGTGCGCGGTCGGATCACGGTCGATCTCCCGGCGGTTGCGCGCCCGCGCGACGACCGTGCCCGCCTCGTCGAGGATGACGGCGCCGACCGGGACGTCCTCCGCGTGCCGGGTCTCCGGCCCGGCGGCCGCCTCCGGGCCGGCCCCCTCCCCGGCGGCTGCCGCCTCCGCCAGGGCGAGCCGCATGGCCGGCTCGAAGGACCGCGTATACCCGGTCACGGGCCTAGCGCTAGATCGAGCGCGCGCTCGACCGCGTCGCCGAACCTGAGCCGATCGGCGATGTGGGCCACCGCGTCCTCCGGATAGAGGTCGAGGTCGGCCGAGATCGCGCCGAGTTCCATCTCCTCCAGGCCGAGGTCCGCGAAGATGGACATGTCCCCGGCCGGGAGCACCTGGTCGAGCTCGTCGTCGTCTGCGGATACCGGGATGTCCAGGGCCTCGAGCACCTGGCGAGCCAGCGGATAGTCCACCGCCGCGGTGAGGTCGGAGAGGAACATCGACACGTCATCGCCAAGGACCCGGACCGCCACGAAGAAGAAGTCGTCGACGCCGGCGAAGCCGATGGTGCCGCCCATGCTCGGCTGCCTGCGCAGGGCCTGGACGAAGTCGTCCAGGTCAGCGGTAACCGCCGACGGCAGGACGTCGGCCTCCCACTGGTCCTCTTCCCGGTAGACGATGACCGCGAAGTCCGTCTCACCCACGTCTGTCACCGACATCTCTCCAGCATGCTCCGCACGGAGGAATGTTGTCAGATGGCCGCCCGTCCAGGCGGCAAAATGGCCGATCAAGGCCTCGGGCCGCCGGTTCCGGCCTCGATGCCGGCGCGACTGGTACATCCGGTCACGGACTGCTTTCGCCGATCGGGCATACTAGGTGGTGCACGAGGGCATACTCATGCCGACATGACGGCTTCACCGCGTAAGCCGTTGGCGGTAAATTTAGTGCAAGCTAACATAGCTCCTCTGGCAGGTAGGCAGTCTGGGCGCCTTGGGAGGCGACGTTGAATGCAAAATCCATCGCCGGATGGCTCGCGCTCGCCCTGGTCATCTGGTGGGTGATCGAAGCCCCCACGAGCGCTGCGCATGTGGTCCATAACATCGGAACCTTCCTGTCCTCGGCGGCGAGCGGGATTACGCAGTTCTTCGCGTCGATTTAAGGCCGGGCGCTGGGATGAGGCTGGTTCCGAACACTGACACGGTGCCTGCCTCGGTAAACAGGTACCTTCTTCCGCACGAGCGCCAGGTCATCACCGTCCACCAGCACCCGGCCATCCTGATCAAGCCCATTTTCTGGGTCCTCATCGGGCTGGCTCTCGCGGGCTGGCTGAGCAACGTCATCGCGAGCGGCAACGGCATCGTCCTCCTGGTCATCTGGCTCCTGTGGGGAGTCCTCTTCCTGAACCTGGCGGTGAGGGTCTGGGAGTGGGCGGTAACCTACTTCGTCGTCACCTCCCAGCGGTTCGTGCTCGCGACGGGCGTCGTCACCCGCAAGGTGAACATGATGCCGCTCGCCAAGGTGACGGACATGACCTTCCAGCGGTCCCCGATGGGCCGCCTCCTCGGCTTCGGCGAGTTCATCCTGGAGTCCGCCGGGCAAGATCAGGCGCTCACCAACGTCGATTACCTTCCTTATCCAGAGCAGCTCTACCTTGAGGTGTGCGGGCTGATCTTCAAGGACAAGGACGAGAGCCCCGACTAGGAGCACCCTCGATCAGGTGGTCAGCAGCACGACGGCTGCCGGGATAACAACGTGGCGGGCTTGACCGGGTGGGCCTGAGCGGTGAGCCAGTCGCGGGCGGCGTAGGCCGACCCCCGGGCGCCGGCCATGTCCAG
>DAIOWL010000502.1:0-5548 GCA_036758545.1 Streptosporangiaceae bacterium
ACGTCCAGTACCGGTACCACCCGTACGACGAGCCGGTGCTGGGCCGGGCCGAACTAGTCCGGTCGTGGCTGGGCGAGGCCTCCGACGGCGGCGCCGTCGCGGACCAGGACAAGCCGGGTACCTACGACGCCGCTTACCGGACCGTCGCGGTCGACGGGGACGTCGCGGTGGCCACCGGAAGCAGCACCTATCTGTCCGGCCCGGGCGGGCCGGTGAAGGAGGTCTTCGACAACTGCTTCGTGATGCGGTTCGACTCCGCGGGCCGGTGCCGCGAGTTCACCGAGTGGTACGTGCGGCAGCCGCGCGGCTAGCAGCGGTCCCGCGGCGGGCCGGTCCTGTTCACGTCGGGTACCGCGTGGGCTCGGTGGTGTACTGACGCCCGGACGGGGTGGTCCACCGGAACGTGCCGTCGGGGAGCTGGTCGACTGTCCATTTCGGGTGCTGCTTGAGGCGATGGTCATAGCGACACTTCGGGCCGCCATTGCAGAGGCAGGTCCTGCCGCCTGCCTCGTAGGGGACGTTGTGCTCGAAGTCCGAGCGGGCTGACGGCCTGCGGCAGCAGGGTCCGGTGCACGTGACGTGCCGGACCTGGGACAGGTGCTTCAGTTTGACGCCGGGATCGTGGCCGCGGGCCTGGTACCGGTGGTCGCAGTCCCGGGTGTTGAGCGAGTCGAGGCTGATCCGCAGGTCCGGCCCGTCTCCGGGGGTGCGAAGCAGCCAGGTGCCGTACCCGCCCGGCGGCCCGTGCTGATCCGCGGCGGTGAACGTGTACCCCGGTGGCCCCGGGCCGTGCTGGCGGCCGGGTTCTTTCTTCTGGCCCCGGGGCCTGGGACGTGCGCATCCGTGCCCGATGGCATGTCCTTGCTTGTCGGTGACGGTCACGCACCACGTCGTCTTCGGGTTCTGCGCGGCCGCGGCGGCCAGGTCACGGGCCAGCCACGGGTCGATCGGCCCGATACCCGAGATCTCACCTGGCCGGTCGGCTAGGTCCAGCAACGTGGCCAGCGGGGTGGTCAGGTTGATCGTCGCGGCGAACGTGCCCGGGCCTGCGCCGTCAGCAGCGACCCTGTCCGGACGGGAGTCCCTTCCGAGCAATAGGTCCAGGAAGGCTCTGGCCCGCAGTTCGCCCGCAGAGCCCTCCAGGCCGGCCGCCTTGAGCTGGCCCGCCCAGGAGTCGATCCGCTGGCCGGCGGCCAGCACGTCGGCCGACTGCAGTTCCCGGCCCATCAGCGCGGCGTTGCCGGAGAACTCGGCCCACCACTGCACCTCGGCGGACTTGGCCGCCTTCTCCCGGCGCTTTCGTGCCTTATCCGGGGCGACCTCCATCACGGCGCGGGCGATCGCGGCCCGCAACGCGCCCGGGGTCAGCCGACCCGCCCGGTCCAGCACCATCGCCTCGGCGGCGCGGGCCTCCGCGGGATCCAGGAGCTGGGTGGCGTGGGAGATGACCTGCGCCTTGTACCGGGAGATCACCCCTTCCCGAAACAAGGCCATGGTCCCGGGCAGCTTGACCGTCAGGTCGTGCGAGAGGTCCAGCAGGCCGTCCACTGCGTACCGAGACTCCCCAAGGGCCGGTGCCAGCTCGGCTCGGGTGAATTCGTCCCACGCCTCCGGCATGCCCGCCGGGCCCTGAGGAGTGCAGCCGGACGCGGGGCGCCGCCGGATCAGCTCGGCGACCGCGGTGTGCTTCAGCGCCGACGCGGCGGCCTCGCTGCGGTCGGCGGCGCAGATGATCCCGAGCAGCTCGTCGTCGCTAACGCCGACGAACCGGTTATCGTCACCGGCGGCCCAATCGGCATGGCCGAGCAGTACCGGGCCGCCGGGGGCCACGTCAAGCGCTTGTCCGGTGGCGAACGCACCGCCGGGTCCTGAGTACTCGCCGGCCAGCGGCTCGGCGGAGCCGGGCATGCCGGGGCCGCGACGGCCCATGGCAGCCGACGCGTCCGCGGCCAGGGCCGCGATCTGGCCCGACGCTGCGATGTGCGCCTCGGCGGCGGCCTGGTCGGCGGACGCCTGCCGGGCCTCGACAATGATCTCGGCCAGCTCGACTGGATCGTCGTGGTAGTCCCCCTCGTCCTCGAATTCTGGCGGCTCGTCGTCCTCGCACGGTTCCCTGGACGCCAGCCACGCCTCCCAGGCTTCGTCGCGATCTGCGAGGGCCTGGTCGAGGTTTTGGCCTGGGTCAGGAGGAGCGGGTCCGGGGTTCATGCGGGCACCCCCGTCCGGATGAGGGATTTGATGGAGCAGACTAAAGGCTCCATCAAACATATTAGCGATTCCAGACCAAGATCACAAGCTAATATCAGTATTTCGAATAAAAATATGGGAGTGAAGGATGTGGTTTTTCGTCTGAGGCTCGGGGGCGACATGGCCGTCGAGCTTGGAGACGTCTGACGACCAGGATCCAGTCTGCGCCATAAAACCGGTTGGCAGCGGGCATCGGACTGGCCGAGGCTGGTGCCGCTGAAGAGGAGGCTGTTGCCGATGGGTTCGATCATGTGGGAACGCGACGTGGCCGAGATCTACGACCAGACCTACCGGGCCCAGTTCGAGCCATCGGTGCTCGACCCGATCGTCGACCTGCTCGCCGGGCTGGCCCGGAGTGGTCCCGCGCTGGAGTTCGCCGTCGGCACCGGGCGGGTAGCGCTGTCGCTGAGCGCCCGCGGGATCGCCGTGCACGGCCTGGAGCTTTCGCCGCACATGGCGGCGCAGCTGCGGGCCAAGCCCGGTGCCGAGGCGATCCCGGTGATCATCGGCGACATGACCACGACGCGGGTTCACGGGGCGCCGTTCACACTGGTCTACCTGGTGGCGAACACGATCATGAGCGTCACCACCCAGGACGCCCAGCTCGCGGTGTTCGCCAACGCGGCCGCCCAGCTGACGCCGGGCGGCTGCTTCGTGGTGGAGGTGATCGTCCCCCAGCTGCGCCGGGTGCCTCCCGGCGAGACCGCCAGGGTCTTCACCCTGGACCCCGATCACGTCGGGATCGAGACCTTCGACGACGTGGCCGGGCAGATCGCGTGGTCGCATCACTGGATCGAAGCCGACGGCCGCCTGGTACGCCACTCCGCGCCCTACCGGTACGTCTGGCCGTCCGAGCTCGACCTCATGGCCAGGATCGCGGGCTTCCGGCTCCGGGACCGCTGGGCGGGCTGGGACCGCGCCCCGTTCACCTCCGACAGCCCGAGCCAGGTCGCGGTGTTCGAGATGGAGTCCTGAGACTCGGTCCGCCGCCAGACGCTTACCGGACGTCATGGTTCCGGGGTTCACGGCGTCAGAGCGCACTGGATCCGGGGGTTCATGGCGTTCGAGCGGGCCCGGCGTACTCGGAATGCGGTCCTGGTGGTGAGGTACTGGTGGTGCTGATGTGACTGGCTGGATTCCGGCCGCCGCGGCGCCCAAGCGGGAGCATTCGGCTGCGGCGCCATACTGGGAGCATTCGGCTGCGGCGCCATACTTTCGGCTGCGGCGCCGTACTGGGGCGGTTGGCTCAGGGGCATTGAGCTCCGGAGAGGGTGAGGGCGGGCTGGTAGGGTTCGGGAAGGCAAAGCGAGCTGAGGAGGTGAGACCCATTACCGCAGTATCAGGATGGGTGCTCCCCTCCACGGGGTTCCGCTGACATAGGTGGCCGGGGAGCGCCCGCATGCATCCCGGAAGGTCATAAAAACCTATGCGCTTCACGTCAGAAACCATCACCGACGGCGTCTCGGAACGCCTGTTCACGCTCGGGGACGTTCCCGGGGTTCTCTGGTCACCCGTGGGGGCTGCCGCGCCGGTGCCCAGCCGACCGCTGGTGCTGCTGGCCCACGGTGGCGGTCAGCACAAGAAGGCACCGGCCATGCAGGGCCGCGCGCGCCGCCTGGCGACGGCCTGCGGTTTCGCGGCGGCCGCCATCGACGCTCCCGGATCCGGCGACCGCCCCAGGACCGAGCAGGACGAGCGGTTCATCGCGGAGTTCAGGGAAAAGATGGCGGCGGGCGAGCCCGTGGGCCCGCAGATCGCCCGCTACAACGCCGTCCAGGCCGAGCGCGCCGTCCCCGAGTGGCGGGCCACCCTGGACGCGCTGCGGGCCCAGCCCGGCCTGGACGGCCCGGTGGGCTTCTGGGGCCTGTCGATGGGCAGCGCCACCGGCGTGCCGCTCGCCGCCGCGGAACCGAGGATCACCGCGGCCGTGTTCGGCCTGGCGGGGCACGAGACCCTGGGCGAAGCGGCAGCCCGTGTCACCATCCCCGTCGAGTTCCTGCTGCAGTGGGACGACGAGCTGATACCGCGGGAGTCGGGCCTCGCCCTGTTCGACGCGTTCGCCTCGCGCGAGAAGAGCCTGCACGCCAACCCCGGCCGGCACGTCGACATGCCGATGTTCGAGGTGGAGAGCTCACTGCGGTTCCTCGGCCGGCACCTCTCCCCCGGCGACGGCGGGTAGCGACTCGGCGGCCCCAGCCCAGCCTCGGCCGGGGCCGCCGGGAGGCCGAAGTTAAGCGGGTGGTGGCAGGCGGCCAGGTGGCCGCCGCCATAGTCGGCCAGCGGCGGCTCCTGCTGGCCGCAGATCTTGGTGGCGTAGCGGCAGCGCGGATGGAAACGGCATCCCGAGGGCGGCACGATCGGGCTCGGCACGTCACCTTCGAGCACGATCTGGGTCCGGCGGTCGGACAGGTCCGGGTCCGGGATCGGGACCGCGGACAGCAGGGCTTCGGTGTAGGGGTGGATGGGCCGCTGGTAGAGCTCCTCGGCCGGCGAGACCTCCACGATCTTGCCCAGGTACATGACCGCGATGCGGTCCGACACGTGCCGCACCACGCCCAGGTCGTGCGCGATGAAGATATAGGTCAGGTGCAGCTCGTCCTGCAGGTCGTCGAGCAGGTTGATCACCTGCGCGCGGATCGAGACGTCGAGGGCGGAGACCGGCTCGTCGGCGATGATCAGCTTCGGGTGCAGGGCCAGCGCCCTGGCCACCCCGATCCGCTGCCGCTGGCCGCCGGAGAACTCGTGCGGGTAGCGGTTGATGTGCTCGGGCGACAGGCCGACCAGCTCGAGCAGTTCCCGCACCCGGCGCTTGACCTGGGCCCGGTTCCCGCGCTTGTGGATGCGCAGCGGGTCGGAGAGGATCTCGCCGACCCGCTTGCGCGGGTTGAGCGACGCGTACGGATCCTGGAACACCATCTGCAGCTCGCGCCGCACCGGGCGCAGCTCGCGCCGGGACAGCGCCGAGATGTCCTGGCCCTCGAATACCACCGATCCGCTGGTGAGCGGGTACAGCCGGGCGAGACACCGGGCCAGCGTGGACTTGCCGCAGCCCGACTCCCCGACCAGGCCGAGCGTCTCCCCGGCACGCAGCTCGAGGCTGACGTCGTCTACCGCGTGCACCCGCGCGACCTCACGCTGCAGCAGGACGCCGCTCCTGATCGGGAAGTACTTCTTCACGTGCTCGGCCCGCAGCAGCAGCTCGCCGTCCCCGTTGCCGTCGGATGGGGTGGAGGAGGTGGAAGGGGCCTCGGCCGCGGTCATTCGGCGTTCTCGATCAGTTCCGGGTGGATGGTGGTCTCCC
>DAIOWL010000503.1:0-5540 GCA_036758545.1 Streptosporangiaceae bacterium
GCCGCGCCGCAGTAGCTTTTAGCTGAACCGCACGACCCGGGCGCGGATGCGCCCGGGCCGCCGGCCGGCGAGAGCGAGGTCAGCCGCCGCTGACCAGCCCGGCGGGGATGCTCCAGGTGCTGGCTACTCCGCCGCCGGGATCCAGACCCGCATCGCTCCTCCGGAGCGGTTGGCCCACGCGAAGTATGGAACGGCGAGCAGCTGCGTCGGAGACGCCGCAGTTGCAGCCGGCAGCGCGCGGAGATCGCGGTACTCGGACTGCCGCCACCCGTCGAGGTCGCGGACGACGCCCGTCAAGGCCACACCGGGCAGGCCGCCCAGCTGCGGGACCGGCCCGTTGTCGACGGGATCGGCTACGGGATCGCCGGCGACGTCGGCCAGGTCGAGGCCAGGCGCGAGATCGGGCTGCTCGAGGCAGTACACCACAGGCCCGCGCTCGATCGCGAGGCAGCCCCGCACCGCGTCGATGCGCGGGTTGGGCACGGTCAGTCGAGGCGAGACGTCGAGTAGGAGCACGACCTGTGTGCCATCCCGCCAGCGGCGTCTCACCTCGGCGTAACCGCCCGCAGCGACGGCTTCGCCGTCGAGGGTCGCCTCTCGCGCCCAGCCCGGGATGCGGAGGGCGAGTGTCCACTCGCGATCGGGGCTCTCGACGACCTCGACCCTGACCGTCCCGTCCCAGGGGTATGCGGTCTCCACGCTGAGGACCACGTCTCCGGCGCGGATCCTCGAGGAGGCGTACTGATGTAGCTGGATCCCGTCGTCCGTCACGGTCGCGAGGTAGTGGTGCAGCGATGCGAGCAGCCGCATGATGTTCGGCGGGCAGCAGGCGACCCGATTCCAGCGATGTCGGTGCTCACCGGTCCGCGATTGCAGCGGGTTCGCGTAGAAGAACGATTCGCCGTCGAGTGAGAGCCCAGAAAGAAACCCGTTATACAGCGTCCGCTCGAAGAGGTCGGCGAAGCGGCTCTCGCCGGTGACAAGGAGCATGCGCCAGTTCCACATCATGCTGGCGATCGACGCGCAGGTCTCGCAGTACGCTCGGTCGGGAGGTAGCTCATAGGCATTGCCGATCGCCTCGCCGTAGTGGCGCGAGCCGACACCACCGGTCAGGTAGCTCTTGGCGGACGCGAGATCGTCCCACTGCCGCAGCATCGACGCGAGCAGCGCCTCGTCGCCCGTCTCGGCGTAGATGTCCGTGACCCCGGCAGCGAGGTAGAGGGCGCGCACAGCGTGGCCGACGATCCCTCGCGCCTCGCGGACGGGCTCGGCGTCCTGGTAGTAGTCGAGATCGAAGCGACCGCCGGCGAACGTCCCGAACCCGCGCCGCCGGGTGAGCGTGTCCGCGAGCCTCAGGTAGCGAGTCTCGCCCGTCTGGCGATAGAGCTCCGCGAGCGCGACCTCGATCTCGGGATGGCCGTCGGTGCCTCGCGCGGGGTCGTTGCCGAACACGTCGTCGATCAGATCGGCAAAGCGGCGGGCGACGGCGAGGAGGGAGCAGTCGCCCGTCGCCCGCGCGGTTGCGACTCCCGCCTGGATCAGATGCCCCGCGCAGTAGAGTTCGTGGCCCATCTCCAGGTCGGTCCAGCGCCAGGAGGGATCGATCACCTGGCACCAGCTGTTCAGATATCCGTCGGGTTCCTGGGCGGCCGCGCTCCCACGCGAGCGCCTCGAGCCACTTGTAGACGTCCGAGTCGCTGAAGACCATGCCTCGCCGCTCGCCCGAGCCCCGTCCCGCCGCAATTCGGAGGTTGTCGAGAGTTCCGGCGCGTTCGAGCTCCTCGGCGCCGCGAAGAAGCGTGACCTCCCGGTTCACCCGTTGCCGGTCCGCGAGCAGACCGTCCCGGATGGCGACGCCCCGGGCGTCGACCGGGCGGAGCCGCACCCGAGCGGCTGCCGTCGGCGCAGCGCTCGTCACCAGGTCGGTGTAGTTCTTCACTGGATCTCCCGGGAAGGTCGGATCTGGGGCCCATGGCGCCGGTCTGCCGGCGCCACGGGCCGTTAGTGCAATACTCCGGCCAGCTCTATCCCGTCAGGATGGTGTTGATCTGACTCTGAGCAGTGTTCAGCGCGTCTTGCACGGATTTAGATCCGGACAAGGCCGCCTGAATCGCCGTCCACACCGCCTGGGAGATCTTCGGGTACTTGACTCCCAAGCCGAGCGTACGCGGGTGCGCGAAGAGCGTCTGGTTGACATAGACCGACCACTCGGGGCCGGCCTGCGTTACGTAGGTCTTCGCGACGCTGATCTTCGCCGGCAGATAGCCGAACAGCTTCGCGAGTTGCAGCTCCATCGCGGGTGTCTGCATGCCCTGGATATAGTCGAACGCCAGCTGCTGAGCGGCGCTGCCGCCGCTCTTGCTGACCATCCAGTCCTCGCCGCCGAGCGGGACGACGACGTGCTGGCCCGCCACCCGGGTCGGGACGGGAACGACCCCGAACTGCTTGCCATAGAACTGCTTGGCTAGGTTCATCGTCGGGAAGTTCCAGGGGCCGTTGACCATCATGGCCGCCTTGCCGTCGATGAACTGCGTCGACGCAGCCGGGGTCTGGCTCCAGTTGAGACACGACTTGGACGCGGAGCTGTCGCTGACCAGCTGGCGCCACAGCGTCAACGCCTGCACGCCGGGCGCACCCGAGACGTTCGAGAACGTGGCCCTGCCGCCGTTGGTCCAGAAGTACGGCTCCCACTGCCACGTCGTGTCCTCGGCCGCCTCACAGGTCAATGCGATCCCGTAGTGAGCCGAGGTCGTCAGTGCCTTGGCGTCGGAGACCAGGTCCGCCCAGGTCTTCGGCGGGGTCAGGTTCGCTGCCTTGAACATTGCGATGTTGTAGATCAGCGCGATCGAGTTGGCCCCTGCCACCGGGAGGCTGTAGTACTTACCGCCCGATAGGCCCTCATCGATCACGGCAGGGTAATAGCCCGTCGTGCTGAAGCCCGACAGGCCGCTGATCGGCACGACCTGGCCGGTCGAGATCATCGTCGACACAAACGGGTTGTCCACGGCCGCAAGGTTCGGCAGGTCCTGGCCGGCTGCCTGCGTCAGTAGCTTCGCGTTCAGATCGGCGAACGGCACGTACTGCCGTTTCACCGTCACGCCCGGGTGCGCGGCTTCGAATGCCTTGCTGTAGGCGGCCAGGGCCGCGATCTGGCCGGGGGTGTTGAAGTAGTCCTCTTCGGTGATCGTGGTCTTAGTGCCGGACGTGCCGGACGTGCTGGCCGACTGCGAGCACCCGGCTACGGCGCACGCCGCAACCAGAACTGCTGCCAGTCCCCAGTGCCCCCTCCTGATAGATAGCTTCATAGCGTTGTGTCCTCTTTTGCGGTTGATGTTGCGGTGAATTCGGTCGAAACGACAGAGGGAACCAAGAAGTCCGATCCGGTTATCGAGATCTGCTACCACCTCCCTCGTGCGGCCCGGCGCATCGCTACCCCTTCACCGAGCCCGCCGTGAGACCGCTCGCGATGTACCGCTGCGCCACCACGAGCAAGATCGCGGCCGGTACCATCGCGAACACGCCCGCGGCCATCACCGCGCCCCAGTCGGTCGAGTAGTTGCCGAGGTAGGTGTAGATCCCGAGCGTGATCGGCTCGATGCCCGATCCGTTCAGGATGGTCAGGGCGAAGATGAAGTCGCCCCACCCGGCCAGAAACGCGAAGACCGCGACAGTGATCACGGCCGAACGGGCGAGCGGGATGACGATCATGCGGAACGTCTGCCACTCGGTCGCTCCGTCGACCCGGGCCGCGTAGAGCAGCTCGTTGGGCAGGCTGAAGAGGAACGCCCGGAGGACGAGGATCGCGAACGGGACGGCGTACGTCCCATCAGCGATGATCAGTCCCGGGTACGAGTTCACCAGGTTGATCCGGTGAAAAACGATGAACAGGGACGTCGCCAGGACGATCGACGGGACGATCTGCGCGATGAGGAGCGAGCTGACCAAGATCACCGTCACCCGCAGGCGGTACTTGGACAGGGCGTAGGCCGCCGGGACGGCTACGACCAGGGCGAGCAGCGCCGTCCCGAGACCCACGACCAGGCTCGTCACAACGTTGGCCGATTGCGCGTGGATGACCGTGCTGTAGTTGTCGAGCGTCGCGGCGTGCGGCAGCCAGTAGAACGTGCCGCTGAAGAGCGTGTTGGTCGACTCGAACGAGCCGACGATGATCGCGTATACCGGGAAGAGAACCAGCACGAGGGCCGCCGCCGCCGCGAGCGTGCACAGCCAGCTCAGGGCCCGGGACCTCTTGACGCGCGTCACCGGTCCGCCCCCGAGCTACGGCGCACCGAGTCACGACTGAGGAACAGGTAGATCGGTGCGCAGACGAGCGCCAGCACGAGGAGCACGTTGTTAAGCGCCGCGCCGTAGCCGAACGAGAACTGCTGGAACGACAGGTTGTAGGACCAGGTGGTGATCAGCTGCGTCGCGTTCGCGGGCCCGCCGCCGGTCAGGCCGATCACGAGGTCGAACACTTTCACCGTGAACACGAAGCCGAGGAGCAGCGTGACCTCGATGACGGGCAGGATGATCGGCACGACAACGAGCCGGAGCCGCTGCCACGGGCTCGCACCGTCGATGATCGCCGCCTCCTTGATCTCCGCTGGCACGTCCTGGAGCGCGCTGTAGAGCAGGAGGGTGAAGAACGGCACCCCGAGCCAGATGTTGGCGATCAGGATCGTCCAGAGAGCCAGATGTGGATCGTCCAGCCAGTCGACCCCGTGGTGGACAATCCCGAGACCGGTGAGCACCTGGTTCACGGCCCCGCCTTCAAGCTGAAACAGGAAGCGAAACATGACTCCGGTCACGATCAGTGGCAGAAGCCACGGGACAATCACGAGCGAGCGGGCCAGAGTCCGCCCAGGGAACCGCATGCTGAACAGCAGCGCGAGCGCGAAGCCGATCAGGAACTGGCCGGCGAGCGAGCCCACCGTGAACAAGAACGTGTTAGCGATCGCCTTCCGGCTCGTCGGATCGTTGAGGATGAAGTGGTAGTTGCCGAGCCCGGCGAAAGGCGCGGTGAGGCTCGCAATCGTCGCCGGCGACGTCTGCTCGAAGCTGAGCGTCACGTTGTAGACGATGGGCAGCGCGAACGCGAAGAGCAGATAGGCGATTGCCGGGGCCAGGAAGAGCCAGCCTGCCAGCTGCTTCTTACGGCGGGAGGTGAGCCGCCACAGCGTCATGAGGGCGCTCGCAGGTCGGTAAGGCTGCCGCCTTCGCGGAGATAGACCGGGATGCGCTCGAGCGGTGCCGCCGCCGTCACCCAGCCTGTCGCGCCGACGGGGTTGCCCGTCCAGGCGTCGAGCCACGAGGCTGCCTCCGGCAGATACACATCGCGCTCCCGCGCGCCGTACGTTGTCACGGGCGCGACCAGCACGTCCGGGCCGAACATGAACTGGTCTGTCACCTCCCATGCCGGCGCCTCGTCCGGGAACTCGAGGAAGAGCGCGCGCATCGGCGGAAGCCCGTTCGCGCTTGCCGTGGCCATCTGCTCCATCACGTACGGCCGCAGCCGCTCCCGCAGGAACAGCAGGTGGCGG
>DAIOWL010000504.1:0-5537 GCA_036758545.1 Streptosporangiaceae bacterium
CTCGCGGTACAGGTACTGCATCTCGCGCCGGTCCACGTTAGCCACGTCCACCTTGACGCCGGCGTTGAAGGTCCGGTCGACGACCTTGCCGGACAGGATGTTCTTCAGCTTGGTGCGCACGAAGGCGCCGCCCTTGCCCGGCTTGACGTGCTGGAACTCGACAACGGTCCAGAGTTGCCCGTCGAGGTTCAGCGCTATGCCGTTCTTCAGGTCATTCGTGGTGGCCACGTTCTGTCTCCAGGTCAAAGAACGAGAAGTTCTCTCGTCGTAGTCGTGAGGAGTCCCGTCCCGTCGGCCCCCACGACCAGGACGTCCTCTATCCGGACACCACCCCGGTCGGGCAGGTAGACACCTGGCTCGACGGTGACCGGAACCCGGCTTGCGAGTTTACCCGTTCTGCCGTACCCGATGGTCGGCGCTTCGTGCACCTCGAGCCCGACGCCATGCCCCAGTCCGTGCTGAAAGTGGTCGCCGTGCCCGGCGTCCCGGATCAGGTCGCGGGCGGCCGCGTCCACGTCCCCGACGTCGGCGCCCGGCCGGGCGGCGTCCAGACCGGACCGCTGCGCGGCCGCGACCAGCTCGTAGATCTCCCGCTGCCAGCCGGCCGGCTCGCCCAATGCGACGGTACGGGTCATGTCGGCGTGGTAGCCGCCGTACAGCGCGCCGAAGTCCATCGTGATCAGGTCGCCGCGGCGCAGTGGCCGGTCGGTCGGCGCGTGATGCGGGATCGCGCCGTTCGGGCCGCTGGCCACGATGGTGTCGAAGGCGGGCCGCTCGGCACCCAGCCCGACCATCCTTGCGTCCAGCGCCGCCGCCAGCCCGCGTTCGGTCATGCCGGGTCTGATCAGCGAGAACACGTCGGCGATGGCCTGGCAGGAGATCCGGCAGGCGGTCCCGAGCAGCTCGATCTCGGACGGATCCTTGACCGCCCGCAGCTCCTCGATCTTCCGGCCGAACGGGATGACTTTCACGCTTCCGGCTCGGGCCACGAGTTCGGCGTGCCGTTCGACCGTCATCTCGTGCGCCTCGAACGCCACCGTGCCCAGGCCGCGGCTGGCCAATTCCGTGGCCAGCCGCGGCTCGATGAATCGCTCGGTGATCAGCTCCAGGTCAGGGCAGTCCCGCTGCGCGGCCAGCGCATAGCGCGAGTCGGTCGCCAGCACCGCCGCGCCGCCGGCGGTCAGCAGCAGCGCGGCGTTGGAGCTGGCCAGGCCGGTGAGGTAACGGACGTTGGGACCGGAGGTGATCAGCGCCGCGTCGGCGCCGGCCTCGGCGATCTTCTCCTGCGCGCACCCCCGGCGGGCGGCGTGAATCTCTGGCATGGACCGACTCTACGCGTGTGAACGCGGCCTAATCCGCCAGAGCCCGGACCTGCTCGATGAGGCGGACCCGGCCCTCGAGGGTGGGCGCGAGCGGGGTGACGTTGAGGGTGGTCACCCCGGCCTCGCGGTAGGCGGCGATGCGTTCGGCCACGTAGGACTCCGGGCCGATCAGCGAGGTCCGCTCGACCAGTTCGGCGGGCACCAGGGCCTCGGCCTCGGCCTTGCGGCCGTCCAGGTAAGCGTCCTGGATGGCCTTGGCCTCGGTCTCGTAGCCGAGCCTGCGGGCCAGGTCGTTGTAGAAGTTGCGGCCGCGGGCCCCCATCCCGCCGATGTACAGGGCCAGCTGGGGCCGGCCGAGATCGCGCAGCTGCGTCACGTCGCTGCCCTCGCCGATCGCCAGCGACGCGTGGGCGATCACGTCGAGCGGACCGAGCGCGGGGTCGCGCCTGGCCGTGCCCTCGGCCACGGCGCCGCCCCACACATCGGCGGCCTTCTCCGGCAGGTAGAAGATGGGCATCCAGGATTCGGCCAGTTCGGCGGCGAGGGCCACGTTCTTCGGGCCGATGGCGGCCAGGGCGATCGGGATCCGCTCCCGGACCGGATGGTTGATCAGCTTGAGCGGCTTGCCCAGGCCGGTGCCCCCCTCTAGCGGCAGGTGATAGTACCGGCCCTGGTAGGACAGCCGCTCGCGACGCCAGACCATCCGGCAGATCTCGATGACCTCGCGGGCCCGGCCGATCGGCGCGTCGTACGGCACCCCGTGCCAGCCCTCGATCACCTGCGGTCCTGACGCGCCCAGGCCCAGCATGAACCGGCCGCCCGAGACGTAGTCCAGTCCGGCCGCGGTCATCGCGGTCAGCGCGGGCGTGCGCGAGTAGAGCTGGAAGATCCCGGAGGCGATCTGCACCCGCTCCGTCTTCGCCGCGATGAAACCGAGCTGGCTGACCGCGTCGAAGCTATACGCCTCGGGCACGAACACGATGTCGAGCCCGGCTCGCTCGTAGTCGGCCAGGTCCGTCACGGTCTCGGCGAACCCGCCCGCGTAGCTGAGAAACATCCCTATCCGCATAACCGGAGCGTAGCGGCTGAGCTGGTCAGGCTCCTAGCGGGGCCGGGGCGGGAAACCCGGCCCGTTCGGCTAGCTCGATATTTTCTCGTACGCCTGCCACAGGAGTTCCTCGGGCGGGTCGTCCAGGATCGAGGGGCGGGCCAGTCCGTCCAGCACCACGAGACGCAGGTGCGAACCGCGGGCTTTTTTGTCCACGCCCATCGCCTCGCGCAGCGACGGCCACACCCCGGCCGGATACGCGGTGGGCAGGCCGACGGCGGTCAGGATCTTCCGGTGCAGCTCGCAGGCATCTTCGTCCAGCCGGCCGGCCAGCCGGGCCAGCTCGGCGACGTACACCATGCCGATGGCCACCGCGTGGCCGTGCTTGAACCGGTACCCCTCCACCCGCTCGATGGCATGGCCGAGCGTATGCCCGTAGTTGAGGATCTCGCGGAGGCCGGTTTCGGTCAGGTCCTTCGACACCACCTCGGCCTTGACCGCGATGGCGCGCTCGAGCAGCTCGCGCGCGTGCGCGCCGTGCGGAACCGCGGCGCCCTCCGGATCCGCGCGCACCAGGTCGAGGATGGCCGGGTCGGCGATGAAGCCGGTCTTGATCACCTCGGCCAGCCCGCTGACGTAGTCCTCGCGCGGCAGCGTCTCCAGCGTGACCAGGTCGGCGAGCACGCCGGCCGGCGAGTGGAACGCGCCGACCAGGTTCTTGCCCTCGGGGATGTCGATAGCGGTCTTGCCGCCCACGGCGGCGTCGGCCATGCCGAGCAGCGTGGTCGGGACCAGCACCACCCGGACGCCGCGCAGCCAGGTCGCGGCGACAAACCCGGCCAGGTCGGTGGCCGCTCCCCCGCCGATGCCGACCACGCAATCGGACCGGGTCACCCCGTGCCGGGCCAGCCTGGACCACAGCCCGGCCGCGACGTCCGCCGTCTTGGCCGCCTCGCCGTCCGGCACCGGTTCGGCGTGCACCGTCAGGCCGACGGCGCGGAGCGCGCCGCACGCCGGGCGGGCGATCTCGCCGAGGCCCTCGGCGTGGATGACCACGACGGTGCGTGCGCCCTGCGGCACCAGACCGGGCAGTTCGCCCAGGATGCCGACGCCCACGACGACCTGGTAGGCCGGACCGCCGTCGGATGGGGTGACGTCGATTCTCGTCGCGGTCATCACGCCGTGACCTCGGCCGCGATCCGGTCCGCGAGTTCGGCTGGGTCCAGGTCGTCGGTGGGCACCGTGAGGCCGGCGAGCCGCTGGTAGATCGCGTCCCGCTCGTCAAGCATGGTGCGCAGCATGCCCCGCGGATTGCCGGGGACCACCACCCGGGGCCGGTCCAGGCCGATCCGCCGGGCCACGGTGCTGAAATCGGCGGACAGGTAGAAGACCGGCAGGCCTTCGAGCAGGGCCTGGATCCCGGCGTCGAGGACCGCACCGCTGCCGAGCGCCAGCACGCCGCCGTGTTCCCGCAGCGTGCCAAGCGCGCTGGCGGCCGCGGAGCGCTCGAGCTCGCGAAAGGCCTCCTCGCCGTTCTCGATGAAGATGTCGCCGACCGGCTTGCCCGCGGTCGTGCCCACCTCGGCGTCGGTGTCGTGGAACTCCACCCCGAGCCGGTCCGCGAGCAGCGGCCCGACCGCTGATTTTCCCGCCCCCGGCGGGCCGATCAGGACGACGCGGGGCCCCTTCGGGGTCACGAGATCACCAGGGCCTTGAGATAGGACTCGGCGTTGCGGCGCATCTCGTCGGCCGAGTCGCCGCCGAACTTCTCCACCGCGGCCTCGGCCAGCACCAGGGCCGCCATCGCCTCGGCCACGACCCCCGCCGCGGGCACCGCGGTGGCGTCGCTGCGCTGGTTGATCGCCTTGGCCGGCTCACCGGTGCTGGTATCGATGGTGTCCAGCGCGCGCGGCACCGTCGAGATGGGCTTCATCGCGACCCGCAGCCTGATCACCTCGCCGGTGCTCATCCCGCCCTCGATGCCGCCGGCCCGGTTGGTGCGCCGGGCGACGCCGGAGTCCGTGGTCTCGATCTCGTCATGGGCCACCGACCCGCGCCGGCCGGCGGTGGTGAAGCCGTCGCCGACCTCGACGCCCTTGATGGCCTGGATGGACATCAGCGCCCCGGCCAGCCGGGCGTCCAGCCGCCGGTCCCAGTGGGTGAAGCTGCCCAGGCCGGGCGGCAGCCCGAAGGCCAGCACCTCGATCACGCCGCCCAGCGTGTCGCCCGTCTTCTTGGCGTCGTCGATCTCGGCGACCATGGCCTGGCTGGTGGCCGCGTCGAAGCAGCGCACCGGATCGGCGTCGATGGCGGCGGCGTCGCCCGGGCCCGGGCTCACGTTGTCCGGCGTCCTGACCTGCCCGATCGCGACCACGTGGCTGAGGATCTCGATGCCGAGGACCTGGCTGAGCAGCCGCCTGGCTACCTCGCCGAGCGCCACCCGCGCGGCGGTCTCCCGCGCGCTGGCCCGCTCCAGCACGGGACGGGCGTCGGAGTGCCCGAACTTCTGCATCCCGGCCAGGTCGGCGTGGCCGGGCCGCGGCCTGGTCAGCGGGGCGTTCCTGGCCTGTCCGTCCAGCGTCGCCTGGTCCACCGGGTCGGGCGACATGACCGTCTCCCACTTCGGCCATTCCGTGTTCGCGATCCTGATCGCGACCGGGCCGCCGAGCGTGCGGCCGTGCCGGACGCCGCCGGTGAGCTCGACCTCGTCCCGCTCGAACGTCATCCGCGCGCCGCGGCCGTAGCCGGCCCGCCTGCGGGCCAGCGCGACGGCCACGTCCTCGGTGGTTATTTCCACCCCCGTGGGTACTCCGTCGCAGATCGCGACGAGCGCGCGCCCGTGCGACTCGCCTGCTGTCAGCCAGCGGAACATGGTCACGATCCTAGGGGGTCGCGGGTGACGCTGACCTCGACGCCTCGGCGCAGCCGGCCCGCCAGCCGGGCGGCGATGCTCTGGGCGACGTGGTTCACCGCGGGCTGCCAGTCCCCGCTGGCCCAGCTATCGGCCGACAGGTGCAGCCGGACGGCCAGATCCACCTGATGGCTGGGAGCCATGGTGACACCGGCGACCACCGGCTCGGTGGCGATAGCCGCCTCGACCTCGGCGAGCACGTCCCCGTCCTCATACGCGGCCGGGACTGGCTGCCCGGCGGCGAGCGCGGCCAGCC